>CALYTX010000001.1 GCA_945487985.1 uncultured Verrucomicrobiota bacterium
TAGCCGGGATCGTCCTTGCCCTTTACCGGCGGCAAATCCTTCGCTTTCGTCCGCCGGCCCTGCGACTCGCCGTTAAGAAATAGCTCGGCCGAATCGCCGCTGGTGTAGCAGACGACCGTTATCTTCTCGCCTTCATGCCCTTCCCAGTTCCAGTGCGGCAGCAGATGAACCGTAGGCGAGCGCTCGTTCCACACCGACCGGTAAAGATAGAACCGATCTTTCGGCAGCCCCGTCAAATCACAGATACCGAAGAAGGAACTGCGATTGGTCTGCCATTCTGGGCTGGGCTCGCCGAGATAGTCAACGCCTGTCCAGACGAACTCTCCCGCGCAATAACTGTCGCGCCGCATCCGCGCCAGATCGGCATCGGCGATATCGGCCCATGGCGCACAGGTGCGATCGTAACTGTCGATATCGATCGCGCCGCGTCCGCCATGGTTCGCGGGTTTGTTCGTCGGCGTTAAATCGTAAAAGCCCCAGCTCGAAAACGCGCTGGCCGATTCTGAATACACAACGGGCTTGCTGGGATAGCGCTCACGCATCGCCGCATACTGTCCGCCATAGTTCCATCCTGTCAAATCCAGCGCTTCGTAATCGCCGCGGCCAATCGCCGCCTGATAGCAACAGCCGATGCCGACCGGACGGGTGGCATCTTCCGCCAGAACCACCTCGCGGAACTTCCGGCAGCGTTCAGCGGTCGTACCCTGCGGGTAGCTGGCGTCGGCTGGTCGAATCTCGTTGCCGATCGACCAGACAACGACCGAAGGATGATTGCGGTCGCGGCGGACGAATTCGCGCAGATTGCGTGCAACGACCTCATCAACATTCTCGCCGTCGATGATTCCGGCCGTGGCGTCCCACTTGTCGAAACATTCATTCCAGACCAGAAATCCCATCTCGTCGCAGAGATCGAGCAACTGTGGATCGCAGATATTGTGTGCCGTACGCACGGCGTTGGCGCCCATATCCTTCATGATTGCGAGCCGCCGCCGCATCTCGCTGCGGTCGAAGGCCATGCCGAGCGGACCGAGATCAGAATGCAGATTCACGCCCTTAAGCTGCAGTCGCTTACCATTGAGGAAGAAACCCGTGTCGGTGAATTCGGCCGTGCGAATACCAAAACGGAACTTGCGACCCAGCACGCTGTAGGGATAGAGATATGGATCGTCGGGGCTCCACAGCCGTGGATACGCGATATGAAGTTCTTCGACCACGTTCGTTTCAGGCTTTCCATACTTGATTCGCACCAGCGCGCGCTCCTTGGAAATCTCCGGCACGGTAATCTTAAGCGAACCGTAGAGGATTCTCTCGCGAGCATCGTCGATAACCACCGTAACATCTCGCACGATACCGGCGCCGGGATACCAGCGGCTGACATGCCGAGAAGTGTCGACTCGGACAACCAAATCGTTGTCGACGCCGAATTTGACCTTTCCGGAAACATCCAGCTCGAAGGAAGCGTAGCCGTAGTCCCAACCACCGACCTTCTCGCCGTTTAGATACACTTCGGGACGCGACATCACGCCATTGAACCTGATTCCGACATAAGAACCAGCGGCCGACGGAGGCAGGCGCAACTTGCGCCGGTAGTAACCAACTCCGCGCCACGGCAGCTTGCCCGTACAGCCGTTGGTGCAAGCGGTGGAAAAAGGACCTTCAATCGCCCAATCGTGCGGTATGCGCACGCTTCTCCAGACAAGATTCGTGTCGGCGAATCCATTATCCAAAGCGTGCACGCCTGCGCTTTCCGGGCAAGTATCTTTCCATACTTGCGCGAACTGCCATGAATCGCGAATCACCGTTTCACCCGCGCGCGGATTGCCCGACTCGAGCACATGGCGAACCTGCTCCTCCACAACGCCCTTCGTCTTCGCATCGGGAGCAAGCACGTATCCGCGCAGGCGGTAGGGCATCCAGCCGACGGTCCAGCCCGTGTCGCGGAAGGGAAGGTCAAAAAGTGCCGGGTCGGCCAAAATGTCATCGCTCGTGCCCGAGAGCCCATCGGGTCCGCAGGAATATAGCGTAGGATTCTCGGCCTCGCCGTTGTACACGTAGCCATAGTCGCGTTGCCAAGGGTCTTTGACTATCTGGCGCACATACGGGCCGTCCCATCCGGATTTGGCGACCGTGGTTGAAGCGAGTTCTGCCAATCCTTCAGCGGTGGTTGGATAGCAACCCACATGATAGCGGTAGCGACCAAGAGCGATTGCCAGCGCATCAAGCGATTTACGGACATTGATTTGCGCCTTGGTTGGCTGCGGCGGACGCGACGGCCCGAGTTTGGCGAAGATCATCGAGGCGATCATTGCCATTCCGACGATGATTGCACCGTAGAACAGCATTCCCTTCTTCATCGCCGGGGCGCCCGAGCGAACTACTTCGGCTCGCTTGCGCTCGTATTCGCGCCGGATACCCTTGATTGCGGCCGCCTTGCGGCGGCGCTGCTCGGCACTGTCGCGCCGGGGAGGAAATTTCTTACGAAGATTGTCCAAACCATCCATGCGGAAACCTCCACTTAGGTTATTGTCTCAAGAATCAGCGAACCAGTCGGCGGCGGCTGCGAGCCGATGACGAAAGCCTTCATCAGTTCCGCGGCGCATTTCTCGAGCCCGTCCGGATCACCCGAACGCTCGAGCGTGGCCAGCGGAGCGCCGGCGACAACTTTCGCGCCGACTCCTACCGCCAGCGTCACGCCCGCGAGCGGATCTATCCGGTCGCCGGCGGCCAAACGCCCGGCGCCGAGCGCGAGCGCCGCGCGTGCGACTTTCTCGGCGTCGATGGCCGTAATGTAGCCCGAACGCATGGCCTGGATACGAAACTTGAAGGTGGGGCGCTCGCGCAACTCTGCAAACCGCGCCAGATTGCCACCGTGCCGCACGACCATCGCCTCAAACTTGGCGAACGCCGAACCATCCGCCAGCCGAGTCCGGCAAAGCTCGCGCGCATTCTCCAGCTCCATCGGCAGTGCAAGCGCAACCATCCATGCGGCCAGTTCGATGCAAAGCTCCACATCCGCACCGCCGCGCTCACCCTTGAGCAGCGAAATCGCCTCGGCAACTTCGTTCGCGTTGCCGACGGCGCATCCAAGCGGCGCGTTCATGTCGGTAACGAGCGCGACCGCGCGGCGACCGGCCGCCTTTGCGCCGGCAACGAGCGCCGCGGCCAATTCGTGCGCCTCGGCTGGGGTCTTCATAAAAGCCCCGCGGCCGCACTTCACATCAAAAACCAGCGCCGAGGCGCCTTCGGCAAGTTTCTTGGAAAGTATCGACGAGACGATAAGCGGAATCGAGGCAACCGTTCCAGTCACATCGCGCAAGGCGTAGAGTTTTTTGTCCGCCGGGGTGATTTCAGCAGTCTGAACCGTCATCGAAACGCCAGTTTCGGAGACGACCCGGCGGAATTCAGCAAGCGAAAGCGATGCATTGTAACCAGGAATCGACTCCAATTTGTCGGCCGTTCCGCCCGTGAGCCCCAGTCCGCGGCCGGTAAGGGAAGGCACATGCACGCCGCAGGCGGCGGCCAACGGCTGCACGACCAGCGAGAGCTTATCGCCCACGCCGCCAGTGGAATGTTTGTCGGCGGAGGCAAACGGCCAGTCGAGGCACTCCCCTGAGCGCATCATCGCTTCAGTCAAATCGGCGGTTTCACGCTCATTCATACCCCGACAGCAGATGGCCATCGCCAAGGCCGACATCTGGTAGTCGGGAATAATCCCTTTCGTGAACAAATCGATAAACTCGCGGATTTCCGCGCTGCCCAGCGCACGACCTTCGCGCTTCTTGTCCAGCACTATCTTGGCTATCATGCAACCCCCTTTCCGACGCTTTTGCGCCAGTAGGAAAGATATTCGATATTGCCCATCTCCTTGCCCTTGATTGGCGATTCGGCCAAGCCAACAAGCTCCAGCCCCAGCCGTTGAACGGCGAAGTCGACAATGCCGTCGCGCGCGGCTTGTCGCAAGCTTTCATCCCGGACGAGTCCCCCAGGGGCCATACCCTTTCCAACTTCAAACTGCGGCTTGATAAGGGCGACTATCTCACCACCTTCTTCAAGTACGCTGCAAATAGGCGGTAGTATCAATTTAAGCGAAATAAACGAAACATCAGTCACGGCTAATGTGGGCGTTTCCGGAAGATCTTCCCGACGCATGTAGCGAGCGTTGAAGTTTTCGCGGACCCAAACGCGCGGATCGCTTCGAAGCCGATATGCCAGCTGGTTGGTGCCTACATCTACCGCCATCACTCTCGCTGCGCCGTGCTGGAGCAGACAATCGGTGAAACCGCCGGTAGACGCGCCTACGTCGAGACACACGCGGTTTGCCGCCGAAAGCGCGGGGAAAACGTTAAAGGCGCCCTCAAGCTTCTCGCCGCCGCGAGAAACGAACCGCGGCTGTTCTGCCACCTCGACACAAACATCCTCGTCCAACTGCCGGGACGGCTTGCGCTCCATCTGCCCCGCAACGCGCACCTTTCCTTCCATCACCAGCGCCTGCGCACGGGTGCGGCTGTCTACAAGACCTTTTTCGACAAGCAGGATATCGAGGCGCTTTTTCACCTCGCTTCTACTCCTTGAGCCCCGGGGTGCCCAACAAGGTCAACTTCCGGATCTCAGAACGCGGGAAGGTCCGCTGCACGCCCATCGAAACTTCTATCGTTACGTAATCAGGTCCGTTGTTTACGAGCACTCCGCTGTGGCTGCCGGTATCCGTCACAATTTCGATATCAGGCGTAAAGACGCGCTTGAGCGCAATCTTCACTTCTTGCCCCTTTGCAGGCTCTACGGACACTTTCGACCGCGACACCTCGTTATAGCCGCGGGCGCGCGCGGTCACGGTGTGCTCGCCCTTGGCAATGCCGTCGATCCGCAGCACGTCGCTAAATTTTGCCTTGGGGTCTTCCGATTTCGTTTTACCGACGGTGCGTCCATCCACAATTACCGTGGCGCCCACAGGGGACGTGCGCACTTCTATCCAACCCAGCGTGCTTGACAGGCGAAACTCCTCGCGCACTGTCGCGCCGAATCCGACGGAAATGTCGCGTTCTACCGTACCGTAGTTTTGCATCTCCGCGCGCACAGTGTATTTGCCCGGCGCAAGATTGGGAATGGTCAATGGCCCCTTCCCGCGAATTTCGCCATTAAGATAAAATCGCGCTCCGTCCGGAACCGACGAGAGGATAAGCGAGCCAGGAATCCCCTCCATGCGCACAAACAGATTCTGCCTGTCGCCCGCCGAAAGCGTAAGCTCGCGCTTCTCGTCGCGATAGCCGTCAAGGCGCAATGTCACGGCCGCCAGACCCTTGGGAATGTCGCGCACAGCTAAGGGCGTCTTGCCGCGCACCAGACCATTAACCGTAACTTCGGCACCAGCAGGCTCGCTATCGATATCGAGAATACCCGAATCGAGAATCAACGTTTCGCTTTTCACTGCTGGCGTGCGGCCCGAAAGCTTCACTTCAACCGGACGAGGCTGGTAGCCCTGCTTCTGCAGCAGCAGCCGGTAAGACACCCCCGATTCAAGCGTAGTAATCAACCGCGGCGTCTCGCCGAGCGAAAGCCCATCAAGCGATATATTCGCCCCGGCCGGCTCCGAGACGACCAGCAGCAGACCCTTGACCGGCGCAAGCTCGGCGTGCTTCGACAGATACGCTCCTTCCCGCAGATGGAAAAACTCGTCGTGGGGTTCGCGATTTTTCATTTCGAAACGGACGTGGTGAGTGCCTTCGACCTTAAGATCGAAAAGCGTCAAGGGCGTGTTGCCGCGCACGACGCCGTCGACAACCACGCCCGCACCCTCGGGCTGGGAGGTGAAATCGACCCGGGCCGGCCGGGGAAGATCGCTGGCAATGGCCGCGAACGCGAACAGCGCCGCCGTTAGCGCGAGAGTTCCTTTCATTTCCGCTTACCCCCTTTCTTCGCACTGTTAATTCTCGCCTCGACATCAACAAGCTTGGAATTGGCTTCGGCGTGACGAGGATCAGTTTTATCAGGCACGAGATCGCAGAGAATGCGCAACTCGTCTCGCGCACGCTCCCAGTCGCCAAGGTTGATCGCCTTGTCGGCGAGAAAGCGCTGATCGCGGTAGCGCACATCAAGCTCAGCAACGGCCCGGCGCAGCTTTTCCTTCAATTCCGGATAGGCCGCCGGCTTCGGGTTGACGGTCTCAAGATAAAAGACCGCTTCTTTGTAGGCCTTCACGGCGCTAGCGAGATTTCCATATTCGACTTCGCGCTCTTCCCACTTGCCGTCGGCAATCTGCTCGCTTTCGGTACTCAGTTCCAGCAATTTGTCACGCGAATACTGAATCGCCCAAATACCCAGCTCATTGCGCGAGAAGGTCTCCAGTGCCTCGCGGATGGGGATGAACGACTCTGGCTCGAACACGTTCTCGACGAGCACCTCCTTCATTTTGCCGCCGCGTACGAGCCGGATGCGCCAACTCTTGAGCGCATTTTCGTCTGCCGCACTCGGCCCGGAATAAACCTCGTCAAGACCATCCCAGCCAGAATTATCGAAAATTTCGCCGATGCGCGCAAGCGCCGCCTCGTTTAGGCGAGAAGATTTGTCGACATGGCGGTTTTCACTGGGAACGTCATCATAGACGACCCTAAGCGTACCGGCGGCATCAATTGTCATCTGATAGCGGAAAATCCGCGACGAATCAGCCTCGACCTTTTCGTAATATAGCGAATCAAGACGATCAGCCTGCGCCGCGTCGGCTTCCGCCACGGGAGCCTTCGGCCGGCGGTTCTTGCCGCTGGGCACCGAGAGCACAAGCACAATTGCCGCGGTTACCGACAGCACCGCCACAGCCCAGAGAATGTTCGCAAGCGGCGAGCGGCGCACTGGCGGCGGCTGAGCCATCTCGGCCGCTCTGGCGGCGTCCGCAGAGCTCAACCCCAAATCAACTGCCGCGCCCTTGCGCGCCGCAGCCGCGCGCGGTTCCGCCGCGGATGGCGGCGCCTCGCCCTCCTCAACCACACAAATGCGCAGACCACCGGCCGTGACAATGTCGCCAGGCTTAAGCCCCCGGGGCTCGGCTGCGAGCTGCACACTATTGACGAACGTGCCGTTGGCGCTGGCCAAATCCATCACGCGAATGCCATCAGGGCCGTCGGGCTCGAAAAGACAGTGGCTGCGCGAAAGTTCCTCGTCTGGCACATGCACATCGTTCGACGACGAGCGTCCCAGCCGCAGACCCGTGTCGGTAACCGTAAAGCGCCTGCCGGCCAGTTCGCCATTTTCAATCAACAGTTCTGGTCGTTTGGCCATCAGAACATTCCTTTCATTGCCTGCATCAGGACTGGTCCCAGCAGAATGATGAATACCGCGGGAAAAATGCAAAGCATCAATGGGCCAAGCATCTTCGTAGGCGCTTCGTTGGCGAGCTTTTCGGCGCGGTCAAAGCGACGGCTGCGCAACTGCTCGGATTGGATACGCAAAATCGAACCGATCGACACCCCCAACTCGTCGGCCTGGATGAGTGCGTTGGCCACCGCCTTGAGGTCGCCCTGCCGGCAGCGCATGGCCATGTTCCGGAGCGCCTCTTTTCGCGACGAACCTACCTGTATTTCCTTGGTCATACGCAGCAGCTCCTCGTTAAGAGGATCCATCTTGCGCGTAGCGCAGTTGCGCTGAAGCGCGCTGATGAAATCCATGCCCGCCTCGACCGACAAGGTGAGAATGTCAAGCACAAAGGGCAATGACTTCATGATCGACCAGTGGCGCTTCTTGACGGCATTCTTGAGCCACATCGTCGGCTGTAGAGCAAATAGCACAATCCCGAGCAGACAAAGCTCGATTCTGGAGCTCGTGAAGAGCGAATCGGGCAGCACCGCGCCAAAAAGGACAATCGCTACGCTCCATAGCACCCCCATCACCACCGGCACGAGAATCCGCAGTGCGACGAACTCCTTCCCGTCCACCAGTCCCTCGTAACCTCCCGCAACCAACATGGCATTGGCTTCCGTAACGGCCTTCTTAAACGACGGACGCGACACGAGCCGGTCGAGATTGCCAACGAACGGCAGCAGCATCTTGAAGGCAAGCGGAAACGAACGCTCTTGACGACGACCGTCCGCAAGCGTCACATAAGTGACTTCCCGGGCCACCGAGGCGGCGTATGCGGCCAACCCCGCAGCAGCAACCGACCAGGCCAGTATCAGCGCAATCTCCAGCGGATCGATCATCGGCGGCACATCTCCTTTCTTATCAACACACTGGGATTCCAGCACCGGCGAGCGCCATTGGCGATACCACTCCGCCGCCGCTCCCGGGCTCGCCCGCATAGAGGATCATCCCCTCGGAAACGCCAACGGACATCTTACGCGGCGCGAGATTAGCGACGAAGACAACCTCCTTGCCGACGAGTGCCGAGGGATCGGGATACGCCGCGCGAATGCCCGAGAAAATCGTCCGTTCGCCAAGCGCGCCCGCGTCGATAACGAATTTGAGCAGCTTGGCGCTCTTGGGAACGATTTCACAGCTCTTGACCAGCCCCACTCGCAAATCAATTTTCTCGAAATCCGCAAAAGCGATTTCACCTTTAATCCCTGGCGCGGCAACCGCAACAGCGGCGGACTTGGCTTTGTTCTTGGAAGCGCGACTTTCATGTTGAACCTCGCCAGAATCGGCGGGCTTCACCGTAGCGGCGGCGACCATCGCCTCCACCTGCCCGACATCAATGCGACTGGCAAGATACTCGTAGTCGCCCAGAGAGCGGTTTTCCAGCGTGGTCGCGATCGACTTCCATGTCCAACTCGTCTCGCCGAACAGTTTCATCGCCTTCTCGGCGTAGACTGGCAACACCGGCTGGAGATAGATGGCCAGAATGCGGAAGGCGTTCAATGCCGCAGTGAGCGTCACGCGCGTCGCTTCGGAATCGGTCTTCACCGTCTTCCACGGTTCCTTGCGGTCGAAGTACGCGTTCACGGCGTCGGCCAGACGACAGATTTCCACCACCGCCATATTGAAGCGTCGTTCCTCGTAGAAGCCGGCAATCGTTTCCGCGGCCGCGCGGCACTCCGCCACCAGTTCGGCACCCT
Organism: uncultured Verrucomicrobiota bacterium; assembly: GCA_945487985.1. Lineage (GTDB taxonomy): Bacteria > Verrucomicrobiota > Kiritimatiellia > RFP12 > UBA1067 > UBA1067. The sequence continues at coordinate 9,042 of CALYTX010000001.1, forward strand.
CGGCGTCGAGCGCACCCAGGCGTCCGCTTAGTTTTTTCTGCAACATCTGCGCGCCGCGCGAAGCGATATTGGTAATCTTGCCGACAAGATCGGAATTGACGCGCTGGACAAAATCGGTCAGATTCAGATCCATGTCATCGGTGCTTCCGCCGAGCTTCGCCGCGTAATAATAGCGCAATGCCTCGGGCGGCAGATTGTCGAGATAGGTGCGGGCGTTAATGAATGTTCCCTTTGATTTCGACATTTTCTCGCCATTGACGGTGAGAAAGCCGTGGACGAAGATTTTATCGGGTTGCGCGAACCCAGCCGTATGCAGCATTCCTGGCCAGAACAAGCAATGGAAACGAATAATATCCTTGCCAATGAAATGATAACGTTCGGCCTTGGGGTTCTGCCAGTAGTCATCAAACGATTTGCCGTGCGCCGCGCACCAGTTCGCGAGCGATGCGAGATAGCCGATAGGCGCGTCAACCCAGACGTAAAAATACTTGTCCGGATCTCCGGGAATCTCGAAGCCGAAATAAGGCGCCGATCTGGAGATGCACCATCCGCGAAGCGGTTCCTTGAACCATTCCAGCAACTTGTTGGACACATCGCTCGTTGTGTGCGCAGGAATCCACTTCTCGAGATAGTCGTGCTGCGGCTCGAGCTCGAAATAAAGATGCTCGGAATCGCGAACTACCGGAGTGCCGCCGCACGTGGTGCATATCGGCGCCCCCAGCTCCTCGGCCGCATAAGTTGCTCCGCACCGGTCGCAACTGTCGCCATACTGCCCTTCGGCACCGCACTTCGGGCAAATTCCCTTCACAAATCGGTCCGGCAAAAACATCTGGCAGTGCTCGCAATAGAGCTGCGGCGTCGTTTTGCGGGTGATGCCGCCAGATTTTTTCATCGCCTCATAAAAAAGCTCAGAAAGCTGCCGGTTTTCCGGGGAATTTGTCGAGTAGTAGTTATCAAAGGCAATCTGGAAATCAGTGAAATCCTTCAAATGGATAGCATGGGTATGCTCAACCAACTCTTCGGGGCTAATGCCTTCCCGGCGCGCACGAATCATGATGGGCGTGCCATGGGTATCGTCGGCGCAAACATAGACGCAATCGTGCCCGCGAAGTTTCTGAAAACGAACCCAGATATCAGTTTGAATATATTCGACCAAATGCCCAAGATGAATGTCTCCGTTGGCATATGGCAACGCGCTGGTGACCACAATTTTTCTTTGCTCGTCCATATAACTCCTAAAATGTCTGCTGTATTATATCAAAAACGCGCGCCGCGCGTAGGTAAAGAAGCACACTTGAAGGCGAGGGGGAGCAATTGCTGGGCGAAAATCTGCTATAATACCAGGCATGAGAACGTTTCGGAACTTCAAGCGTGAATGGAGAAGCCTCACCGCAGTCATACACCCATCGGAAACCGACGGACAAATGCCATGACGACAGGTTGTGAATACAAATTCCAGGTCAGATCCTATGAATGCGGAGCCAATAGCGAAGCAACTCTGCCTACAATTTGCAATTATCTACAGGAGGCGGCCAGCCTGAATGCGGAGGCGTTGTCGTTCTCCCGGTCGAACTTCGACGCCGCCGGCGAGAATATCTCCTGGGTGCTCACGCGAATGCGGGTGAAGATGGATCGCTATCCCCGCTGGGAGGAACCAATCACCGTCGCCACCTGGCCAAGCGGCGGACACCGCATCGTCGCCACTCGCGACTTCGAGATTCGCTCGGCAGATGGCGCCCGACTCGGCGTCGCAACAAGCGAGTGGATGCTCATCGACTTGTCAAGCCGAAAGGTCGTGGCGATTCCGTCCTCGGTCTTCGCGTGCGTGGACACATCCTGTCCGCCGGTCTTCGGCAACGCACCATTCTCCAAACTGCGCTGGGAATGCCATGAGGTCGCGGATGCGCAGACATTCCGCGCTCGACGCGGCGATATCGACCTCAACCGCCACGTAAACAACGTCCACTATATTGAGTGGCTGCTGGAGACCGTTCCGGACGGAAAAGGAAGCTGCTCGGACTTTGAGATCATCTTTCGCTCTGAGGCATTGGCCGGCGACGAAGTCCGTGCCGAAGGCATCGAGGTCGAACCCAGCGTCTTCGTCCATCGCATCTCATCGCGAGACGGACGCGACCATGTGCTTGCTCGGACGCGCTGGAGCACACAAAACACGATCTGCGCGGCGAACCGCGCGACTTAAAGCCGTAAATCTTGCTGGGCCATGCCGACGAACTGTCAGCAGGACGGACAATTACTTGGCCGAGTTTGAGATTACCTCTGCGCCCTTGTCGCCAACGATTACAAGATCTTCAATGCGCACGCCCAGAACGCCTTCGAGGTAAAGTCCCGGCTCGATTGTCACCACCATCCCCTTTTCGAGCACATATTGCGAACGCTTGCCGACAACAGGCGCTTCGTGGATTTCAATACCCACGCCATGTCCCAGCGAATGGCCGAAGTTTTTGCCGAAGTCTGCTTGCGTAAGATAGCGGCGCGCTACCTGGTCGAGATCGGAAGCCCTCATACCCGGCTTGACCGCTGCGATGGCGCGACGGTTGGCCTCCATGACGAGAGAATAAATCTTCCGGTAGATGCGCGACGGATGCTCTGGAACGATATTGCGCGTCATGTCCGAACAATAGCCGTCGAATTTTACACCCATATCAACAAGCACTGGCTCGCGTCCGCTCCATATGGTGTCATCTGGAACATGGTGGCATTCGGCAGAGTTTTTCCCCACCGAAACTATCGTCGCAAACGCCTCGCCGTCGCCCTTTTCAATCATCAAATGTTTGATGATCCGCGCCATTTCCCGCTCGGTCATCCCGGGGCGGAAGCGATTGCGCGCCTCTGACCAAATATCATCGGTAAGGGCCGCGGCGGCACGCACACGATCAAGTTCGGCTGGCGTTTTCACCGCGCGCAATTTTGCGATTCCAACACTGATATCGACAAACTCCGCTCCTGGGGCAAGATTCGAGCGAGGATTCTCCGCCATGTAGAATCTGGCCGAAGACGACAGGGCAATTCCAGGGAAAACTTTCGCAAGCAATACATATTTTGCATGCGGAATCGAACTCTCGAATCCCACTCTCCGGAATACCCGCTCGCCAAACCTCAGCGGAGTTTTGCCGTTCAAGGCCTTGATGTCGCAAACCCTTATCCAAGGCGCAAGGCGATGCACCATCGGCACATAGCGAAAGTCGGTGAAAAAAACCGCCTCGTCTTTCCCTTCGCCGCCCAAGCTTGGCATAACGAACAGACATGCATTGTCGCATTCGATTCCAGTCAACGCTTTGATGTTCGCCTCGCTGAAAACCGCCGCTCCGTCGATTCGCTGCCTGCGCAAATCCTGGACGAACAAACCGAGGCGCTCGGCAAAAGGATTGTTTTTCACCCCATCTTTCCTTTCTACAGTTTCACTCCGGCACCGTCATGACCGGGATGTGCACCTCTTCGCTGACCTTCACTTCCGAAGAGCCGAAAATCACATCTGCCGCCAGCGCAGAGACGGCAATCGTTCCGCCCCCGTAGGCCGAAAAATAGGCTTCCTCTCCGCCAAAACCGTTCAACGCACCCTTCCCGGCACGCGCGCGGATTGTCCGTTGCTCGCCGCCGGCAAGCGTGATAAAATGAACGAAGGCGAAAAGAGCGGACAACACGAGCGAAACCGCAAACATGCCAATGGCCAGCTCTACAAGCGCCTGAGCGCGTTCGGAACGCCGTCGGAACTGCCGATCAATGCCCATGGCTCGTGCCTCCGTGCCCTCCGGGACCGCCGGTGCCGCGCCGGCAATAGCCCGAATTGTATTTGAGCCAAATCACGCCCTCGCGGCGAAACGACGCCCTCTCCCACGATTGAAGCTGCAGACAATAGAAGCATCCCTGTGCATTCAGCGGGCCGTACTCAAGATATGCGCCAAGGTGGTGACGGACATGATTCACCCAGCCGAAATCGGCCGTGGCGAGATTTTCCCCACCGACAGAATCAAGCGCAACCAGCCGCACATTGGTCATAGTCCGCGGCACTACGAACGAATTAAGCGCAGTAACAACATCGCGCTCGAGTTCGAAGGTCTCAACCGTACCGAATGGCTTGGCCGCGGCACTCCACGTCAAATTGGCTACCGCATCCACCGCCGTCGGCTCTAAACTCGCATCGCATCGACATACTGCCGCCGCGCCACGAATGTTGTATTCGGGCTTGATGTCCCCCACGATTGGAAAGGCATAGCCGTAGTCATCTCCCGCCAACGCGCGTCCGTTGAACCATTGAGTCCATACCGAATCATCGTAGAAAAACCACACCTCCTCGCGATTCGTCAGAATATGCGAAGCGGCAAGCTCCTCGTCGGATACCTTCCTTTCGCAGTAACGCTCGAGAAGCAATTTGATTTCCTCGCGAGTAAAAACTTCGCTCAACGCCCCCTTGCGCGCGCTCAAATGCAAGGAGAATATCTCCGAATTGCCAAGGGAATTCTGTTTGCGCGAAGGCAATTCCCCCCAGTCATGGAAATTCCGGTAGTCGCTCAGGACATTTTTGCAGTTGAAATGAAACCAACACCAGTTCTTGCCGGAAATGGCATTGTAAAACTGGCGGTTCAGCAGCAAATGTCCTCCCGCAGCATCATAAAACTCCATATTGTCAGGACCTGCGGCCAGACCGCCGGCAATGGCGTTTTCGATTGCGCTGGCGTAATCGGTCCAAGCGCCAGGGTACGCCTCGGGGTAAGGATCGCCGTCCTGTCCGCCGCCGGCATAGACGGTGCGGATATCCTTGATATGTTCGCGCAAAATCTGCGAGAACTCATCGCGCACGGCCATGCCGTTCTTCCTCGCGGCCTTGTCGGCAAGCACCAACGCTTGCACTGGACCTATCAGAGCCAACCGACGCTGGGAAAGCACGATTTCGTCACACAACTTCGCGTCGTTGGCTATCGCCGCCTGAAGATGCTCGATATTGAGCCGGCCGATTTCGTTGATAAGCGATCCTTGTTTGCGCGCAGCTGCAATGGCCGCAGCATCACCGCCGTTCTGCAGATGGTTTTTGGTCCGCACCGCAATGAATGTATCCACATTCAGCAACACCAGCAGAACTATAACCGCCAGCACGAAGGCGAGCACAATAGCAATCTGTCCGCGGCGGGCATCCATCAGAACCCTCCGTCATTCATATAAAACGGGTAGTGCGCTTCACACGCGGCACGCCCAGACGCCTCGATTTCCTCCGCCGTCAAATCTACCGCAACTTCCACCGCAGCGGAAAGACCCGCGCCCGAGCGAATGTCGATGGCGGTATGCGGCCAGTATTCGTACTCTAAAACGCCGTTCGCGAGCGCTTCGTCTTCCGACGAAAGATAAATCGGCACGCGCGAGACCTCGGCAAAGCCACCCTCCTCGGGCCACAGGCGCCGCCCGGCGACCGGGATCATCGCCACTCTGGCCGATTTCTCGCACATGAAATCGTTGAACCCAACAGCCTTCGCCCGCGCAGCGCGCGCGGCAGCGTGGTCAAGAAGCGTAAGCGCCTCGAGCTTACGGGAAATCCCGTAAGCTCCGGAGAATATCGCCATTATCAGCAAAATGGCGATCACCGTTTCGACGATCGCCTGGCCGCGGTGCATTCTGAAGAGCGCTCCAGAATCGCGGCTCAGTTGCCGGATTCTTCAATCTTGTCGCCGGCTTCCTCGAACTTGTCGCCAACCTTGCCGGAGAACACTTTCACAACTGCGATAAGCGCAATGGCAATCAGACTTACGATGAGGATATATTCGACCATCGTCTGCCCTTTTCTCATTTTCTTCATTTCAGCGGTCCTTTCTTTAGGGATAATCCGAACCCACGAGACTTTCCGTGCGCACCACCGCCCGCCGCGTTGCCCCCAACAAATAGGTCAACGAGCCGACTACCGCCAGCAACGCGCTAAAGACGAGCACATACTCGACCAGCGTCTGCCCTTTCCTGCCCCGCAGTTTCATTACTTTAATTATATCACAAATCCGCCCAACCGGCACGGCGTAAAAATCGCAGCCGCCTATCATCGAACGATGACCGACAATCCGGCCGTCGCGGACATCGAGGCCCACGGCGTATTACCGTAGTAGCCGTAATTGAGCCGACCGCCGTTCGGCTTCGGTTCGCGGAGCGTGCCGTCCTTCACCTTCGCACCGGCGTCGATGGCCGGCGAGACGACGCGCGGAACGCGCACCAGCTCCCCCGTTACCTCGTCGAAGTAACCGGTCTTGCTCTGAAGGTGGACATTAATCTCCGTCGATTCAAGCGCAAAGGTCGGCGACTGGCCCTTGATCTCAATCGCACACTCTGGCGTCATCAATAGCGGATCGCCCGTCCTGATATTCGCCCCGAACTTGATACGACCTGCGTTCGCACCGTCGGCGCAATGCGCCGCATCGACAGCATCGAAGAAGCAGTCGTCGACATCGATGCCGGTCGCCGCACTCTCGCTCGACGCGGTCGAGACGTACAAGTCATGTCCAGTATACGGGCCCGACCACGAGGTGAAAGTGCCGGCCGGCGCGTCATTGGCCCGATTGCCGTGGAAGATCGAATTGCGGATTGTCACCTTGCCCTTGTAGACGCATACCGCGCTGCCACTGCCGAGATAGCCGGCGTTGTACGCCCAGGTACAGTTCTCGAAGTTGCATGTTTGCGCATCATCATTCAGGATCACCAGACAGCCGATCGGCGCACCATTGTCATTTACACCATAACCCTCGTTCGCCACGAAGGCGCAGTTGCGGATGACGCTGCCGCCAGAATTGCCGGTCAGGGCCAGCATTCCGCCCGTGTAGATCGGCCCAGAATCGCGATGCGAAAGCACTCGATTGCCCACCAAGGTGCAGCCCGTCATCGTAAGCGGCGCATTGTCGCAGCGCACCACCCCGCCTCGCGTTCCAGTGCGCCCAGCGACGTTGTTGTTCCCCTTCGGCGGACCATTCTTCACGAACCGGCAACCGGTCACGGTCACCGTCTTGAAGTTCTTCGCCGAGAGTGCCATGCCGGAATGATCGCGGCTCGACTCGCTCCATGAGAAATTACCGGTGAAGTAGCAATCCTGCACCGTCAGCGCGGACGATGATGCCGAACCCTCGCTCTGTAGGCCCATGCCCCAGCAACTGTTCGACAAGCCGTTTCCTATAAACGAGCAATGCTCTACCCGGAGGTCGCCTTTTCCCGATTTCATGACGGCCGGTCCGGGGCAGTTTGTAATCAGCAAATGACGCAAAACCGACTCGCCCGTTGTCGCCGCGAGGTGAAAGGCTTGATAACGGCCCTGTCCGTTGATCTCCGAGATATTCGTCCCCGTACGCTCGTCCAGCGACTGCTCATTGCCAGCGAATCCGCCGATGATTGTCACCGGTTGCTCGAAGACGGCAGGCCCTGCCGTCATCTGCAAGTCTCCTGCCACGCAAATCGTGCGACGACCCTCCGCCACGAACTCGCTCGCCATCACCAGATTAGTGCACGCATTCATCCAATCCGAACCGTCGCTGCAGCCCTTCGCGCTCGACCAGACATGAATCACGTCCGCGCCGCAACTACAGCCGAAGCCTGGCGGTTCGTTGCCAGAGACGGACACCGACTCGATCGGCGTGGCGGCTGTGCCCAACGCGCAAACGGCGACCCAACGGTAGTAGTACTTTGTCCCCGTCGCCACGAATTCAAGCGGTTCCATCTCGATTGTGTCGCCAACCGTCTTCAAGATGCCGACCCGGCGGCTATGCTCCCAACCGGCAAACTCCTCCTCGCTTGACGGCGCGAGGCCATAGCAGAAATACACCTCGGCGAGGGTCGATGTCCCCTCCTCCGTTGCCGTCAGTGTCGCCGAAAAAAGCGGCTTGGTGAAATTGTTGCTCTGGTCGATTGCCTTGTTCGCCAATTGCGGCATTGAACCGGCATAGACCACTTCTCCCGTCTTTTCATCGCGGCCATTGGCGTTCTCGGCACACACCAGCCAGTAGAGCCTCGTGCCCGTTGTATGGTATTCGTTCACCGTCGACTCAAGGACATCGCCGCTATCCGTCCCCCAAAAAGGCACAACATGATCCCAACCCTCAAGCCCCGCGCCAGCCGTCATGCCATAGCAGAGATAAGTAGTCGCCGAATAACCGGCGTCGCCGCCCATCGTGATCGAGAAACGGCCGCGATACGACGCGTCGGGTTGGACGAAGGCAACCTCGGACAAGACTGGCTTCAGCAAACTCGGCGCAGACGCCTCGTCCGTATTGCCATAATAGCCGAGGTCGATCGCCCTCGACGGTGACGGCTCATTCGCGGCGTCCGCAGCTGGATCGCCCGCGTCGATGGCCGGCGACTGGTCCGCGTCCTTCACCCATTCCGTGCCGTTCCAGCGCGCTTGCGTGCTCATCAAATGGAAGTCGAGCGCCGCGAAATCCGCGTCACCCTTCACGCAGCAGGAATTAGCACCGCTCTTGCCCTTGTAATAATCCGACTTGAAGGTCTCCCGCGTGGTCACGAAGCGCGGATCGGCCGAGAAAACGCTCGCGGCGAGATTCAATGTGCCGGCCGTCGCCGCGCAGGTTGTCTTAGCGTCCGTCACCAGCGAATAGGCGACATTGATCTGCGCATTCGCGCCCCAGGCAAGCAAATCGGCCGCAACCCCGTATTTCCCGACCTCATTACCGAAGATAATCGAGTTCGCAATATTGACCGTGCCGGAACTCACGGAGATGCCCGCGCACTTGCCAGTTCCGGTCACATTATAGGCGATGGTGCAATTCTCGACCGCAACCGTCTGCGTCGCGCCGCCTAAATCGACCGCCAGCGCCGCACCGCGCAAATTGAGAGTGTCACTGTAGCAGATTGTGCAGTTGGCCGCCATCAAACAGTTCTTGAAAGAGGAACCGTTGCAATTCCCATTAAGTTTGAACAGCGCGCCGCCTTGCCAGTCCCTATGAGCGCCGAAACGATTGCCAATTAAACGGACATTCTTTGCATGAACGGGGGAGGCGTTGACATAGATGAGGGTTGGATTGTTCTCGCGTCCGGAACAATTGTCATCAAGATTCGTCTTGCAGCCACACTGCGCGATTAAGCAATCGTTCATGACGACTTCTTTGAAATTGTCAATTCGCAGCAGCCAGCCTGCCCACTCGGCCGGGTGCGCGCCTTCCGTCGGATCGCGCACGCGCTCAATCGTCACGTTGTCGAGCGTCAGCACCGAAGAGTCTGCCGCCCCTTTAACCCACAGGGCATGACCCAACTTAGTTTTGGTCGGAGTCATATCATAGATTGAGACCTGGCGAAGCGAGAGCGACGCATTGCCGCTTTGCTTGATGACTGCATGCTCGGTTGCGGCGGTGAAGGCGAGCCCCTCCAGCACCACCGCGCCCGTCGTCGCCGTGACCGTCAAGAGATCGGCGACACTGTTTCCGCCGTTCAGCACCGAACGCGCCTGCGGATTCCGCGTCTCGGCCGAGATCTCATCACCGGTAAAACCGCCGCGGACCGTAACGGGATTGGCCAGCGTGTATCCTTGCGTCAGCGAATATGCTCCCTCCTTAAGCCACGCTTCATCGTCAGCCTGCAGCGTTGAAAGAACCTCAATCGAAGCCGGATCGCTCCAAGAAGAACCAGAACCCGTTCCAGTAGGAGTTACATAATAAACACCAGCGCACAGAGCCGTCGACAGCAAGCCGACAACCGCACACAACATTTCCCTCATAATCAATCCCCCATAAATCAAGATAGGCTAACAGACCACCCCTTAATAATGCAAATTGTAGGAAAACTAATGCCAGTTTGTCAAACCGGAAATTCTCTCTCCATTTTGCCTTTCTGCTCCGCGCGTTGAAATAAAGCACATTGTGCCGTAAGTTTTCCGTATGCTCCGTGTGTTCCGTGGTCTAAATAGGAGAGAAATTAACCACGGAAGACACTGAAGACACGGAATGGAGATGGGGGCGGAGGAGAAAATGATCTGAACATATAATAATCATGTCCGTTCATACTCCTGATGCGGCGGCAATCACGCTCTTCGCCGCGCGCATTGGTTTCTCGCGGCTGTCGCGGATCATGTCTCAGTCGTCGTTGCCGTACATGCACGCGTAGCCGCCCGTGTCTTCTCCCCGTCATTCGAGGAAAATGCCTAATGCGCACTGCGCATAGCACCTCGCTATGCGAGCACTCTAACGGCTGGTTGATATAAGCGACTGATTAGACGATGACACCAGCAATGTTCGATTAGCCTCGTCCTTACCGACGCGTTCGGGTCTTGCCGGCACTCTTCTTCTTGGCACTTTTGCCCCCTGTGAAGATTACTGTGAGCAGCTGTTTCTTGCCGGTGATTACAAGTCCTGGAATCGTCACGAGACCATTGGCATCGGCCGTAACGGTTCCCTTCGCCGAACCGAAGGTCCAGCCGACGGACTGACCCGGCTTGATTTGCGCAGCTTGGATGCGGCGCAGCGAAACATCCACCTTCACTTCAGCGGGGACCGAAACGCCGCCAAGCTCGTCGGCAGACGCGAGGAAGAGCTTCATCTTCAGCCCTTTCGCTACATCCGCGACATTCTCCCACCGGAAGTAGCCGTTGACCTGTCCGACCAATTTGGCGCCGACCGCAATCTCCATCTTCGAATCGCCTTTGATGTCGCCATTCCAACCGCCCCAGGTGTTCACATTTGGCTTCCAGACGCTGAACGGCCAAGGCAATTTATCATCCGTGGAGGCATTGGTGAAGACGGGATAAGCCGCATTCTTGCGAATGGACGTCCAGTCGAAACGCTCGATCATCGGATTTTTCTCGCGTGCCACGGCAACATCTCCGCAATGGCCAAAATTGCCCCAAAGACCGAGGATTGCGTACTTGTGTTTGGCCATGTTCCGATAGAGGACATCGTGGTTGCGACTCCAGACATCGTCCGAGCCCGACCAGTCCACGACGAACGGGGGATCGGCGAATTTCGCCGAATCGAAAGCGGGATTGTCGTTGCCTTTGTCGTCGACGAAATCCATACGTGCGGCGGGGAACCAGATTGTGGCCGGCACGTTGGCGTTGACCGCGGCGAAAATCTCCCCGTGGGGAAGCCCGATGGCGAGCGCACCCTGTCCGCCCATCGAGTTGCCGCAGAGGTAGATACGGTTGCGGTCAATCTTGAAGGTGCGCACTACCCATTCGATCGTATCCAGCACGCGCCGCTCGCAAGATGTTTCCTCCTTACGCAGGCGCGGCAGATCGCTCTCTTTGGGCCCGCAGAACTTGGCGCAGCCGCCCCACCAGAACTCGGGGTGCGTCCGGTTGGCGCCGACGTCAAAGTTCCGCATCGAATCGAGAGCGAGCACATAGAACTCGTCCTTGGCTTCGAAAACCGAACCCTTGATGTCCGCACACGCGACCTGAGACTGGATGCCACCCGTCGGCTTGCCGCCGCCGCGGCTGTGGAGCTGGACGAGCAGCGGCGCATGTTCCTGGTCGCCGGCAACGGGCTTGGCGACGGTGAATAAATCCGTATACGGAGCCTGCGCCTGCCAGGCGGGATCCGTGTCATGTGCATACCAGACGACGCTGCGACGGCCAACCGTCTGTGTCTTTGTCTCCTTGGGACAGATGCCGAGCTTCTTCCCCGACCAATCCTTCTCGGTCGGTGCTGCACAGACCGTCAAAACGCCAATCGCCAGCGAGGCGAACATCATAGTTTTCATCAGTTCATTCTCCTTACCAGTATGTGTAGAGATACGGATCGAAAGTCGACTTGAGACCGTTGTAGAGCTTTACCTCACCGGCTGTGGGGCTTGCTCCGAGATTGGTCAGCAGACGCGCCGTAAATTGGCGTCCGCGTTCGAATGAGAGGTCGCCGTGCTTGAGGTCGCGCGCTCGGTTCTTTTCGGAAACAGGGTTCTTCTTGTTATTAACGAAATAGAACTCAGCGGTGGCGATCTTGTTCTCGAGGTAGTACGGATCATACTGCGAGACGAAGACCGTCCCGCCGCCCTTGAAGCGCATCGACGCGAAGATGCCCTCGCCGTCAATGCGGGTGCCGGACGGAGCCGAACCTTGCTGCAACACGGAATACTTCATGCGCTCGCGCCAGCGGAGCTGGCTCTGGCCGATGCCTTGGAGATCACTGTTCTGGTGGTCGAATTTCACCCAGTAGACATCTGGTCCGCACGGCTTCAGAACAAATCCAAGCCCCTTCGCCACCGTGTCGTTGCAGAGAACGAGCACATTGGCGCCGCGGTTCGCGGCCGCTACGACTTGCGCGGCCGAAGTCTTGCCGTCGGGGCCAACCAGCAGGAGCTCGCCCGCGTCGGCCTGAGGCTTCACCACCGTCTTGACGCCGAGTTCCGCAGCGATTTTCTGCGCCGTCGTCCCGTCGGCGATCACCGCGCGCGCGGCCGGTTCGGCGCCTTTGCCGCAGAAGTCCGCGAAGACGGCGGCAGCCGTCTGCTCAATGGCGGGATCTGTGGCCGAGATATCCGCCGCCCCTTCCGGAGCCGAGGTGTCGATGCGGCCAAGGAAGTCGAGCGTGCAGAAGAGAACCTCGCCCTTGCCGCGGCGGTAGCGTAGCAGCGCTGCGTAATTCATATCAAGCTCGCCCTCGACGACCGGCGTGTAGCCGACCACATCGGGCGACCTCAGCTGCAGCGCGGCAACGGCCATCTCGTACGTCCAGCGCGGCTCGTGCTTCTGGTGCTTGACGAGACTACCGTACTGCTGACGGTTGTAGGCGTTCTTCTGCTGGGTGCGAGGGGCGCCGTTCCATTCGCGCACGTAGTCGTCGTCGAGTTTCTTCCAAGCCGGACTCGTCCGGTCGCGGATGAAGAGAATGCGCGACATGCGGTCCTGCACATCAAAACCGAAGCCCTTCCAAGCATCGGCATTCTGCGGAAGGACGAGCACCTTGAGACCCTTTTCGACAGCCTCCATCGGCAGCGCCATGTAGCCGTCCTTGCCGAGGGCGAACGATCCGACCACGAGACGGGTGGCCGTGCCGAAGTCGGCGGGAGACGCTACCTTGCGGAGATTCACAAGACCAAGCTTCCTGAGCGCGGGCTCGGTCTGTCCGTCCGGATCGTAGAGGGCGAACTCAGGAGCCTTTTCCCATTTGACCGCTTTGCGCGGATAGACCTCGAACGCGCAAGTGTCGACGAACTCCTCCGCGCCATTCGCATTGCGGTAGACAACCTTGATTTCGCCGGCCGTCTTCTGCCGGACCTCGGGCGCGGCAAAGGCAATCTTGTCCGACACGGGGCGGTTGGATGTTAGCGCGCGCTTGAAGCGTCCGGAGGCGACCTTCTGTCCGCCAACGGTCGCCGTCCACTCCGCAACGAACGACCGGTTGTCGAAGCCGTCCCACATCATCACGTTGCGCTTGACGATCTTCTCGCCGGGATAGTACGCGTGGCGGCGGTCGGTGATGCGCGGATAGCCGGCGATCCACCCTAAGAAGTCAAGGTTACCCTTGCGGTAGATGTCCCAACTCGGGAAGGCCCATTCGGGCTTACCCTTCGGAATATCCGCCTCGGACTTGAAGAAGCCGTAGTTCGGACCGTACTTGTTGTAGATCCCCTCGATCGTCCAGCCCGGCATGCCGTAACCGTAGTCGAGGTTGAACCATACGATGCCAGCGTTCACGCCGAAGGTGCGCCAGGCTCGCGTGGTGCGCCAGCAGAAGTCCTCTGTCAGCTTCCAGAAGAGCGGATGTTGCAAGCGGCGGATGTAAAGCGACTCGATGTGGCGTTCCTGAATCGTGCGCGGTTCAAGGCGGTAGGCCTCCTCACCGTAGTAGATGGCGCAGTATTCGGTGATAAGATCGCGCTCATCCTTGTACCAGCTGTACTGGTAGGGATGCCCGAACTCGCAGGCCTGGAACGGGAAGTGTCCACGCTCGGCCCAGCGGCTCGGCCAGGACTCTCGTTCCTGCAGCGGAATCCAGTTAAGGTAGAGGTTGGCCGACGCGATTTCGCCCGTGTTGCCGTCGGAGTGGGAGAAGTAGAGGATATTCGGATTCGTCTCCTTGGCGGCCGCGACGAGGTCGGTCATCATCTTGGCGAAGTCGCCGTTATCGCCGCTACCCAGGTGAACCGCCTCGTAGGCCCATTGCGGCAAGTAGGTGTTGACGCCCATATACACCATCGCGAGGCAAGGGTAGTTGCGGTATTTGCGGAGGTTCATCGCCTGCAGGCGCTTGAAGGCCTCGCGCTTCTCGCCTGGCTTGAGCAGCGGGTTCTTCGTATTCCAGTCAAATGCGGTCGTCGGCGCGACAATGGCGATGCCGTGCTCGGAAAAATATTGGAGATCCTCCTCGTTCAGCGTTGGATCGAGGCTCGTCTGGTGGGCGAACTGGATGCAGTTATAGCCGACGCCAGTCAGGAACTTCGCGCCATAGCGGTTGCAACCAAAATTGTAGGTTACGCGGTACTTCTGCTCGTGTCCGTTCATGAAGATTTTGCGCTCGTCGCGCCAGATCTCGCGAAACCCGAACTTGACATCTTTGTAGGAAATCGTCTTGCCATTGATTTTCGCCTGGGTTTTGAGCGTATAGAGATAACCGCGACCGAGTTCCCATGTAATGGGGTTCTTCCAGTCGACGGACGGCTTGACTACGCTCGTTCCGGCCTTGAGGGAGAACTTGCCCGAGACTTCCTTCACCACCTTGCCGGCGGCGTCCAGCACCTGCGCCGAGACGATCGCGGAGCAGTCGTTCGGGACGGTGATCTCCGTTTCTACCGTCAGCTTCTTCTGCCGCCAGGAAGTGTTGGCGAAGACGTCTTCGATGCACACCGGCGACTTGGCGGTTAGAAACGGCGGATCCTTCTCGAACTTAAAACGGGCGTCTTTCGCGCCGGACATGAGCATCGCGAACTCGTTCGGTGCGGCGACCTTCACGAATTTCGTTACATCGAGTTCGCCGGCGGGTTGCTTAATGACGCCCGCGAACGTGCCATTGATCCAAAGCCCCACGTCACAGTTCTTGATGCCGGTCTGCGAATAAATGAGCCGGCATCCGTCCCAATGGCGAGGAACATCCATCCTCGCTTTCAGCCAGGCGCCGCGGTAGTTGCCGATAGGTTTTTTAAACCCGCCCGCCGGAGGAGTCCAGGAGTTGCCCTCGGTTTCATTTTGCAGAAGACACTGCGCCCACCACTGTCCGTTCCAGAACTTCCACTGCCCCCACTGGGAATCCGGCTCGGTCGGCAGCGCGATGGCCTCGGGCTTTGAAAGATCCGCCGGCTTCTCCACCGGCAGCAGCTTCCAGAACTTCGCGACTTTGTCGGACATCACAACCTTCGAATCGACCTTCTCCGCTGCGAGAGCGGAAAACGCCGCCAAGATTCCGAGGAGCGGAATCACCCACCTCTTCGACATCAACAATCCCCCTTTGCAACCTATGTCAGTTAATCTCGGCGAGTATCGGCACCGACAAGCCCCGACCTGTCTGATGGTCATTGTCAACTGCGGCGCACAATGATTTCCCCCATGCCAAGACTTTGAAGATTATAGCACATCACCCGCAGCAACTTCAATCGCCCCCGCCCCTGTTTTTCAGATAATGTGGCAAAGTCTGGGATGACCCTTATGGGAACCGAGAAGTTGCTCCAAGCAACATAGCGCGATACATGATTGAATCATATAAGATATCCCATGATACATTTACTTTCAGCTGTCAATGGTCGAGAACGTCTTTCACTGGCAACACCGCCGTATCCCAGACTTTGCCACATTACCGTTTTTCAAATGATTTCGCGCGCGTTTTATTTTGGCCGTGTAGAACGTGTAGAAACGTGTAGAATTTTTGAGAACTCCGACGGTTGAAAAATTGGCTCCGTTACCACTTCGCCTCAGCTTCGCGCCACGAAACCGCGATTATTGCCTCCTACTATGTTTTCTTTATCTGGGGGCACCGCCCCCAGACCCCCAAAGCTGTCGCTGCGAATTTCATGCGGCTGAACAGCGCGAAGCAGAGGGCGCAACGTTAGTGAAGCCTCTTTGCCAGCCGTCGGAGTTCCAATATCCTCCCGACCCTTTATCCGCTTGATCGCCGCTTCGACTGCGGCCGAACGCCGAGCGTCGCCCCTGAAGCGCTCTATAAGCGCAATGTCATCCGCGTTGCCGAGAAGCCCGACGGACCCGATGCAGACGGCATCGAGGACCGCATCGCGCTTTTCACCGGAAAGCGTATCGCGCAAGACTGGCAGCGCCTCGGCGTATCTGCGCTGCCCCGCGAGCTGGATCGCGGCGATGCGCGCGACGTTGTTGACGCCGGGATTGCACAGCGCGAGCGTCAGCCGCTTCAGCTCCCCTTCCTGTGCAGCGCTGGCGCGCTTGTCCTCAGCGAGAGAGTAGAGCGCAGTTCCCGCGTAGGGCTTAGTCTTTTCGCGCGCCGCCCTGACCAACACCTCGCGGACACGGTTGCACATTGCATCGTCCAGCTCGTTCACCATTGCGCCAAGGTGCTGCATGCAGTAGTCGAGGACATCCCCGCACCCCTCATCTTCCTTGCTATCTTTTCCCTGCGCTGGCGCGCGGTGGAACTTAGGATCTTACACACTTAGACAATGCCCGGAAATTTCATTTAAAATTTCCAGTTGCTGACCCTCCTGTGTTCCATGCTTACTTCTAATATCCACCATGTACAAGGAAATTCTGACTGAACATCAGATGCGGCGAATTGCCGCTTTCGGGATAGAACCAAATCTCGACCATGACACCATATGGCCGCCCGCGCCGTCCTGGCAATACTTTAAACGGACGAACGAAAGTAAAACATTCATTCTGGTCCTTCGACCATCTAAGCAACTTCGGCTCCATTCCGCAGGACTCGAGCATGCTGTCACTGTATTCTAACAACGCCATCCCAGTTGTCAGCTCATGAACCCTGATGTCCATTCGTCCCGCCTCTCCAGGATTAAGCGCACCATAACATATCGGAGGATCATCAAGATCCAACATAATGTACGGGGCGCAATTGGTCTGCTGGCAATTCGCGAACGGCCCGATATCAACGCACTTCTTAGGATTCACAAGCGACACGTTCAGAGGGATCGACAATCCATCCGCAAAGAATTCAGGTCCATTGGCT
Source organism: uncultured Verrucomicrobiota bacterium (assembly GCA_945487985.1). Lineage (GTDB taxonomy): Bacteria > Verrucomicrobiota > Kiritimatiellia > RFP12 > UBA1067 > UBA1067. The sequence continues at coordinate 26,108 of CALYTX010000001.1, forward strand.
AGAATTCTCAAAAGGACAACAGTGCACAAATACAACACAAATACGTCGGTTACAGCAGTAAGCAAGCACCTTCCAACGACAAGCAAGGGGGAGCTCCTGAACGTAACTTCACGATCCTTCCCTCTAAGCAAGGAATACAACAGCCAGAAAACTGTGCAGAACGTCATCATGGCACCAGAGAACTTGCTCAGGCGCAAAGCTACAAAATTCTCGCCTGACAAGGCGTATACAAGCACAAACGACAGCACAATTTCGCTCATCAGACGCACCCCATAACGAGGTCTTGCAATACCAGACAAAACGCGTATGCAAAAATTCTTCATGGTAAGTTACGATTGATTCGCATTGGTTTACTCGTGCTTGACTAGTAAATTATACGCTTCTCAAACCGCTTGCCTAAGCTACCATTGGCAAAATCAACAGCCCATGCATAAGGGCGATACCAAACATACGGATCAACGTACCTCAAAGAACTAGAGCACGAGATATCTATCTCCCGTCCGCGACAGATCATCTTGTCC
>CALYTX010000002.1 GCA_945487985.1 uncultured Verrucomicrobiota bacterium
CGCCCGGCTACTCGATGAACATCGAGGAGAAGATCCGCATGGCGCATCAGCTCGAAGCACTCGGCGTCGATATCATCGAAGCCGGCTTCGCGATCGCCTCGCCGGGTGATTTCGAGAGTGTTAAATCAATTGCCGCGGCCGTCGAAAAGCCCGTTGTCGCCTCGCTCTGCCGTGCGCTGCAGAAGGATATCGATGCGGCGTACGAGGCGGTGAAGGGCGCGAAGAAGCCGCGCATCCACACCTTCTTGGCGACGAGCGACTTGCATCTCGAGTACAAGTTGAAAATGTCTCGCCAGGCAGCGCTCGAACGCGCAGTCGAGGCGGTCAAGTACGCGCGCAACAAGTGCGACAATATCGAGTTCTCGCTCGAAGACGCCTCGCGCACCGACAAGGATTACATGTGCAGGGTGGTCGAGGCCGTCATTGCGGCGGGCGCGACCACGGTGAATTTGCCCGATACTGTGGGCTATGCAACGCCGAAGGAGATCTACGACATGGTCTCCAACGTGATTAACCGCGTGCCGAACATCGACCGGGCCGTCATATCGATGCATTGTCACGACGACTTGGGCATGGCGGTGGCCAACACGCTCGCGGGAATCGCGGCGGGCGCGCGTCAGGCCGAGTGTTGCGTATGCGGCATCGGGGAGCGCGCCGGCAATGCGGCACTCGAGGAAATCGTCATGAACCTCAGGACGCGCCACGACGCCTACGGCATCGGCTATAACATCAAAACTGAGGAGATTGCCAAGACGGCGCAACTCTTGTCGAAGATTACCGGTGTAAAGATCGCGCCGAACAAGTCTATCGTCGGCCAGAACGCCTTCGCCCATGAATCTGGCATCCACCAGCACGGCGTGATGGCGAACGTGAAGACCTACGAAATCATGACCCCCGAGTCCGTCGGCGTCAAGAAGTCGGCGCTCGTCCTCGGCAAGCATTCTGGGCAGCATGCGTTCTCGCAGCGGTTGGCGGATTTGGGAATCGCCGTCGAGAAGGAGGTCGAAGACCGGCTCTTTGCCGAGTTCAAGGTGCTTGCCGACCGCAAGAAGACGATCGAAGACCGCGATCTCATCGCGCTTGTCGATGCAGCGAACGGACACGTCGCCGGCGCTAATGACTGGCGACTCGACAACTACGTCGTCTCCTCGTCGAACAAGATGTTCTCTACGGCGTGCGTCACGCTGACGCGCAACGGCGAGACGTTCACCGAGTCCGCGTTCGGCACGGGTCCCGTATTTGCCTCGATTCGCGCGGTCGAGAAAATCGTCAAGCATGCGTTTTCGCTTATGGACTACCAGATCCAGGCGGTGACCGAGCGACGCGACGCGCTTGGCGAGGTGACGGTGAAAATCCAGGATGGACACGGCACCTATCGCGGCAAGGGCGTGTCGACGGACATCATCGAAGGCTCGATCCTTTCGACGCTGGACGCCGTCAACAAGATGCTTGCAGGCGCCGCGCTTGGTTCCGGCGCAGCGAGTTCCGTCCAAATGTCGAGTTTCGAGGACGATATGCTCAGCGGGCATACCGATAAATAAGGGTATTTAGCAGTTGATTGAAGGATTAGCGATATGGCAATGACAATGACGCAGAAAATCCTGGCCGCGCATGCCGGGAAGCAGGAAGTCCACGCGGGTGAGCTGGTTATGGCGAAGCTCGATCTCGTCTTGGGCAATGACATCACCACGCCGGTCGCCATCGGCGAATTTCCGAAATTCGGCAAAAAGAAGGTCTTCGACAAGACGAAAATCGCGCTCGTCCCCGATCATTTCGCGCCGAACAAGGATATCAAGGCGGCTACCCAGTGCGCATGCATGCGTGCGTTCGCCAAGGAGCAGAAGATTAAGAACTACTTCGAGGTTGGGCACGACTGCGGCGTCGAGCACGCGCTCTTGCCGGAAAAAGGACTCGTCACGGCTGGCGACTGCATTATCGGTGCGGACTCCCACACCTGCACCTACGGCGCGGTCGGTGCGTTCTCTACGGGCGTTGGTTCTACGGACATGGCCGCCGGCATGAGCGCGGGCGAGACATGGTTCAAGGTGCCGTCGGCCATTAAAGTTATCGTCACCGGCAAACCGAAGCGGTGGGTTTCGGGCAAGGATCTGATTCTCCATCTTATCGGGATGATCGGGGTGGACGGAGCGCGCTACCAGTCGCTCGAGTTTACGGGACCTGGCATCAAGAACCTTTCGATGGACGACCGTTTCACGATTGCCAACATGGCAATTGAGGCCGGTGCCAAGAATGGCATTTTCCCCGTCGACCAACAGTGCCTCGATTATCTCAAGGAGCATAATGCCAAGCCGCCGAAGATTTTCGAGGCGGACGCCGATGCTGAATACGAGCGCACGATCAAGATTGACCTTTCCGCGCTCAAACCAACCGTCGCGTTTCCGCATTTGCCCGAAAACACCCGTACGGTCGACAAAATCAAGACGATCAAAATCGATCAGGTCGTGATCGGCTCTTGCACCAACGGACGCATCAGCGACTTGCGCACTGCCGCGAAGGTGATGAAGGGCAGGAAGGTTGCCGATGGCGTCCGCTGCATCGTCATCCCGGCGACGCAGAAGATCTATCTGCAGGCGATGGAAGAAGGGCTTTTGAAGTGCTTCGTCGAGGCGGGCTGCGTTGTCTCGACGCCGACCTGCGGACCTTGCCTTGGCGGCTACATGGGCATTCTCGCGAAGGGCGAAAGATGCCTCGCCACCACCAACCGCAACTTTGTCGGGCGCATGGGTCATGTCGAGTCCGAGATCTACCTCGCCTCGCCGGCCGTCGCGGCGGCGTCGGCGGTTGCCGGCAAAATCGTCTGCCCGTGCAAATTGAAGTAACCAGCCTTCGTCAACAATCGAGGAATACAAGCTATGAAAGTTTCAGGTACAACCTACAAGTACGGCGACAATGTCGATACGGACGTTATCATACCTGCCCGTTATCTCAACACGCCCGATGCGAAGGAGCTTGCCAAGCATTGCATGGAAGATATCGACCCCGCCTTCGCCGCAGCGGTGAAGCCGGGTCAGATCATGATCGCCGGCAAGAATTTCGGCTGCGGCAGTTCGCGCGAACATGCGCCGCTGGCAATTAAGACTTGCGGCATCGCCTGCGTAATTGCGGCCACTTTCGCGCGCATCTTCTACCGCAACGCGCTCAACATCGGGCTTCCGATACTCGAATGCCCCGAAGCCGCCAAGGCCATCAAGGCCGGCGACGAGGTTTCGATTGACTTCGACACGGGCGTCATCACGGACGAGACGACCGGCAAGTCTTTCCAGGGCGAACCGTTCCCGCCGTTCATGCAAGAACTTATCGCCGCGGGCGGTCTTGCCGCCTATCGCCGCGGGAAGCAGGCGGGCAAGTAAGGCGAGATACAGGGGCGAGCTCGCCGAGGCGTTTCAGCGCAATTTCACCAACCGCATGAGTTCGCCGATTTTGCCGTCGGGCGATTTGCTCTTCAAATCGCGCACGAAGGCAATTTCGCGCGAACCGGCGTCGTAGAATACGGCCCGGCTGGCTCTGACATCAATGCGCTCGATTCGATTTTTGGCGGCGCAGATTCTTAGTTCTGCCAATCGCAGGAGGCGTGAGGCCGCCGGCGGGAGTTTTCCGAAGCGGTCGGCGAGTTCGTCGGCAATGTCCTTCACCGCCCGCGCGTCCATCGCTTCGCCCAGCCGCTTCATGATGCTCATGCGCTGGGTTTCCTCCTCCACGTAGGAGCTGGGGATTGCGGCGGAGGCTGCATCGTCGTCTGGTCCGCCGCTGAAATCGACGAAATCGAGGTCGAGACGGACATCGACGATGTCTTGCACTTTTTCGCCTTTCAGCGCGGCGATCGTCCGCTTGAGCATCTGGCAGTAGAGGCTGAAGCCAACCGTGGCGATATGGCCAGACTGCTGGGTGCCGAGCAGATTTCCCGCTCCGCGCAATTCCAAGTCGCGCACGGCGAGGTTGAAGCCAGCGCCGAGACCCGAGTGGCGTTTGAGCGCGGCGAGCCGCTCGCGTGCCTCCTGGTCGACCAGTCCTTCCGGCGGCAGCAGGAATATTGCCCGGCCCTGGCGCGAAGAGCGTCCCACGCGGCCGCGCAGTTGATACAGATCGGCTAAACCGAAGGTGTGCGCCTGGTCGACGATAATCGTGTTCGCGCGCGGAATGTCGATTCCAGATTCAATGATAGTGGTGGCGAGCAGCACGTCGAACATGCCGCGTTCGAAATCACGCATCCGCCGCGCCAGTTCCCGCGAATCCATCTGCCCGTGCGCCGTGATGATCCGGATTGGCTTGCCGGTGGACGGCAGCGGCCGGACGCCGAAGATTTCGCGGAGACGTTTTTCAGCCTTGTCGATTGTGCCGACGCGGTTGTGGAGAAAGAACACCTGGCCGCCGCGCGACAGCTCGGCTTCGACGGCCGTGCGGACGGTTTCGTCGGAATCTCGCACTATCGATGTTGCTACGGCCACGCGATCGTGGGGCGGAGTGCGAAGGAGCGGGAAATCGCGCGCGCCGGTCATGGAAAGATACAGCGTCCGCGGAATTGGCGTGGCCGAGAGCGTCAGAACGTCGGCCGTCGCGCGCAGTTTTTTGAGAAATTCCTTGTGGCGCACGCCGAAGCGTTGTTCCTCGTCGATGATGATAAGCCCCAGGTCGCGGAAGGCGATTTTCGGGGAAAGCAGCGCGTGCGTTCCGATTGCGATGTCGCACGCGCCGGAGGCGAGGCGCTTGAAGGTGCCCGAATGGGCGGCGGCGGACTGGAACCGGGAAATCGATTCGATTCTCACTGGCGTCGAATCGAAACGGCTCGTGAAGGTTTCAAAATGTTGTTCGGCGAGAACGGTAGTCGGGGCGAGAACCGCCGTTTGCTTGCCGTTCATGGCTGCAATGTAGGCTGCGCGCATAGCCACTTCCGTCTTCCCGTAGCCGGCATCTCCGCAAATCAGCCGATCCATTGGCTTGCGCGCGGCAAGATCGCGTTTCACGGCCGCGATAGCGTCGAGCTGATCTTCCGTTTCCGCGTAAGGGAAAGCGGCTTCGAAGGCGTCGAGCCCGTCGCAATCGACGTTGTAGCCGAAGCCCGGGACGATTTCGCGCTTCGCCTGCGTCTCCAGCAGTGCGCAAGCGAGATCGGAAACGGCCTTCTGCGCCGCGGCCTTGTCTTTGCTCCATTTTTTCCCATCGAGTCGGTGCAGGTGAACCTGTTCGCCCTTGACGCCGACATATCTGGAAAGCAGATGTGCGTGGCTCGCGGGCACATGCAGCTTGGCGCCGTCTGCATATTCGATGGAGAATACTTCGCGCAGCTTCCCCTCTACGGAGATTTGGGTCGAGCCGATGAAGCGGCCGACGCCGTGGTCGAGATGGACCACATACTCGCCAGGCTCCAGATCGTCGAAGTCGTTGAGACGTCTGCCCGCGCCTTGCGTGCGCCGGAAGACGCGCGGTTTTTTCTTGGTGAAAACCCGGTCGGCCTTGGTTACGACAATCAGCCCGGGAATTTCAAAACCGAGCGAGAGTTCGTCGAGATGCAGGATGATCTCGCCGCGGGCTTCCGCCGCCGTCAGGTGTTGTTCCAGACGTTGCCGCGCTGCATCAAACAATTCTGGATGGTGGGCCTCGTCCGCTCCAAGTTCGGCAAATCCAGGCAACGGCGAGGTGGGCAGATTGTGGGTCGCAATCCCCTCGGGGGCGGGTTCGCCGGAGAAAACAACTGGGAATTCCCGCGTTATATCGGGCAGACTGTACGAATTGTGTTCAAAAGCAATAATCGTCGTCTGCTTCGGCAGGAGCTCGAAGATCGTTTTCTGGGGTCTGTTCTCGGTGACAGTCTCGACAATCGGCATGAATTCTGCCGTTGCGATGCGATCGATTGAACGCTGGCAGACGCAATCGAAGCTTCGCAGACTTTCGAGTTGATCGCCAAAGAATTCCGCCCGCACCGGGAACTCGTCGCCAGGGTTCCAGGCGTCGATTATTCCTCCGCGGATGGAATAGTCGCCTTCTTGTTCGACAAATGGCACCCGTTTATAGCCTAATGCCGCAAGTTGGTTGCCGATGTCGTCGAATTTCACGGGGGCGGATTCCATGCTGGCAGGGTCGGTCTCCAATTTAAGGGCGGCGATCGGGCTTTCCGGGATTGCGGCAGACAACGCCACGGATGGGGCAATGATTATGCACGGGTAGGGTTTCAGGCTCCAGGCTTCGAGCGCGGCGATGGTTTTAAGGCGTGTTCCCAGCGCGGACTTGTCGCCTTCCAGCAACGGGGGGTATTCCAGAAGGCGCGTGCGTTTGGCGGCGCAATTCGCGGGCAGGGCCGACAAAACAGCCTTCAGATCGTCGCTTAGGCGGTCGGCCTCGGGGATGCCGGGAGTGATGGACAGAATTGTCCGCACCGGCAGATCGCGAGATAGGCAGACGGCGAGAAATGCGTCCGCCGCGCCGGTAAGCGAGGCGATTGCATACTTCCCTCCGGGAAATGTCCCCGGGGGTGGAAGGTGGGATGCGAAGATATTCAGCGCCGCAGTCATTTTGCCAGGCAGTCGATTTTGCGATTATACCATAATCGCATTGCGCGCGGATTGGCGAGGGCGGAGCGTCATTAAACGCGCGCACTTGGGATTTGGTATAATACGCGCCAAAAATATCGGGGACGAAGGCCGGGAAGTCCTGTGCAAATCAGGCGCTGTCGCGCAACCGTAAAGTCGGAATACGAGTCTTCCCCTTAAACCGCAAGTACCCTCGCATGAGGGGGAAAGTAAGGAAAATGAAAACAGTAGCCATGGCTGCGGCTTTGTCCGCGGCATTTGGCGCCGGATCGCTTGCCGGCGCCACCAACGAAACGAAATCGGTAGAACTCGAGAGGATTGTGGTCGAGGCATCCCGCGCAGGGCGTACGGCAGAAGAAATGCCGATGCCGGTGAGGGTTCTCGACGCCAAGGCGATCGCCGAAAGCGGGGCGAGGAATCTTGTCGATCTGCTCGAAAAGGAAACCTCATCGCTCAATCTAACCCGGACTGGCGCTGGCAATCCGGCGCTTGCCCAGATTTCGCTACGCGGCTGGGGCGAAAACGGCTTTGGCAGAGTTCTGGTGATGGTGGACGGCGAAAGGCTGAATTTCGCCGATATGTCCGCGCCGCTGCTTTCACGCATTGAACTTGGCAGCATCAGCAAAGTCGAGATTCTCGAAGGGTCGGGGAGCGTGTTGTACGGCGATTCGGCATCGGCCGGCGTAATCAATATCGTAACCGAGCCTGATGGGTATGACGATGGCGGTCGCGTCGAAGTCTACGGTGGTAGCTTTGAGACATTCGGTGCGCGCGCGTCGTTGCATGGCGGCGATCGCGAGGCAGATGTCAAATACTGGGCGAACGGCGGCTGGGAGCACTCTAAAGGCTATCGCGCCAACAACGGCTGGCAGCTGTGGAACTTGAATGGCGGAATGCGCAAGGGCTGGGAGAACGGCGCGTATCTGCGCATCATCGCGTCCTACAACGATTCGGACAGCGAGCTGCCGGGATATCTGAGCGCGGACGAGTGGAAAAGCCATCCCGGCCGCACCCATTCGCCATGCGACTGGTATCGCCGCACCACCTATTCGCTAAACACTGCTTTTGAAGGCGTTGTCGACGAGTCGAACAAGGTTCGGCTCGACATGCTCTTCTCGCACAGCAAGATGCATACGCGCAGCTACTACACCGGCAGTTACACCGATTACGATCCAGGCAATTTCTTCGCGCCGGCTACCGTCCTTTATGCCGACGATTACCGTCAGAACTATGACCTTTACTCTTACGAGCTCACGCCGCAGTGGATTAACACTATTGAGTTCGCCGACTTTCAGAACGAGTTCATCGCCGGGGCGTCGTACCGCTACGACCGCCTGCACGGCGACAATCGCGATGCCTACCGCGCCGCACCTGATTTTTGGGGAGCCAATGGCATCACGTCCACTAAATATGCGTTCGATCGCCAGTCGATGGGTTATTTCGCGCAGGACACCTTGCGCTTTATGGAATGCGTAGCGCTTGAGGTCGGCGGACGCTACCAGCGCACCTTCAGCGAGAACACCCAGCTGGTCCGCTCCCGGCGCGTCGACGACACATACGCGGCCAACGCGGCGTTGCTGTTCACGTCTACGAGCGGCTTGAAGACGTTTGTCAAATTCTCGCGCTTCTTCCGCAATCCCTTCCTCGATGAGAATCCGTTCAAAAACCTCCGCGCCCAGAAAATTCTTTCGCCGGAAACGGGCTGGACGCTTGACGCTGGAATCGACTGGACATTCCTTGACGAGTTTCAGGTTTGGGGTGATGTCTTTTATACTAAAACCGAGCATGAAATCCTCTACGACAAATTCATTTGGGGCAACAATATCAATTCCCCGTCGGATATCGTCCGCAAGGGCTTTACTCTCGGTGCCGGTTGGCGGCGGGACAAATTTGCCGCGGCGAATGTCGCCTACACATTCGTCGATGCGGAATTCGACGGCGGCGTCTACGACGGCAAGGATGTGCCGATGGCGGCGGAATCTACGCTTGCTGCCAATACCAAGGCGTGGCTGTGGGACGAGTGTTTTGTTTTCTGCGGCTACCGTTTTCTTTCTTCGCGTCGCGCCTATTCCGATTTCGCCAACGAGGGAAGCCGGCTTGCTGGACACGGAGTATTCCATGTCGGTCTGCAGTACGAGCCGTCCTTTGCGCCGCTCAAGGGATTCAAGTTCGGCGCGACCATCGACAATCTTTTCGACCGGCGCTATGCCGATTGCGCTACGCGCTCGGCAGCGAAGAACGAGGTTTACTACCCCGCGGCCGGCCGCAGCTTCATGTTGAGCGTAAGCTACGAATTCTGAGCCTCCAATTGCGCTCCGGTTGATAGTTTTCAGGCATTATGATATAATTTGCAAGTTTTCACCACAAAAAGAGAGAACGATGGCTATTGTATTAGGACTTCCGAAAGGCAGCTTGCAGGAATCTACCTTCGCGCTATTCAAGCGCGCGGGGTTCAATGTTTCTTGCTCGAGCCGCAGTTACTATCCTTCGATTGACGACGATGAAATCAAGTGCCGCTTGCTACGTCCGCAGGAGATGAGCCGTTATGTGCGGCTTGGGAAGATCGACGCGGGCATTTGCGGCTACGACTGGATTTATGAAAACGGCAATGTCGGCAAGGTCGAGGAGATCTGCGAGTTGAATTACTCAAAGGCCACTTCCAACCCCGTCCGGTGGGTGATTGCCGTGCCCAACGATTCGAAGATCAAGTCGGTAAAGGATCTTAACGGCAAGACTATCGCCACCGAGGCGATTGGCATCGTCAAGAACTACCTCAAAAAGAACAAGGTCAAGGCCGATGTCGAATTTTCGTGGGGTGCTACGGAGGTGAAGGCGCCGGAGCTGGTCGATGCGATTGTCGATCTCACCGAAACCGGAAGTTCCCTGCGCGCCAACAATCTGCGCATAGTCGACACGATTCTTACTTCCACGACGCGCTTTATTGCGAACAAGGAAAGCTGGCAGAACAAAGCCAAGCGCGCCAAGCTCGAGCAGATTAAGATGCTGCTTCTGGGTGCGCTCGACGCCCAGCGTCGTGTGCTTTTGAAGTGCAACGCGCCTCAGAAAACGCTCGACCGGGTGGTGGCGGCGATGCCAGCGATCAACTCCCCCACCGTTAACAAACTGCATGATGCCGATTGGTATGCGGTGGAGTCGGTAGTGGAGGAGAAGAAGGTTCGCGATATTATCCCCCAGCTCAAAGCGGCAGGGGCTACGGGAATCATTGAACTTCCGCTCAACAAGATAATCTTTTGATTTCTGATCAGAAAGGGCATAGCTAGCCCGAAACAACAAGGAGAAAACCATGGGTTCCATCAAGAAGAAACGGCGCAAAAAAATGTCGAAGCATAAATACGACAAGCGTATGAAGGCTCAGCGCCACAAGAACAAATAATGTTCCCGAAAGGTCTGGTTCGTCGAACCGGGCCTTTTGCTTCTCTCTGGGAAAGGCTCGGAGGTGGTGTGTAGCCTCCGGCGGGTTTGCCGTTCTTTGGACGCGATTGAACCCTGGCGTCGCCGGCGGCGTTCTATCGGTTTGGAAAGGATTGAAGGCAATGAATATGAAAATGCTTGCGGTGTTGGCCGTGGCGGCGAGCGCGCTGGGCGCGGATGCGGGCGAAGAGCTGGAAAAGGCCCTTGCTCGCGGGGAGGAATTTCTTTTGTCCACCCAGAGCGCCGAGGGTTCCTGGAGCGACCGTCAAATGCCGGCCTTGACCGCGCTTCCGGCCTGGGCTCTCAGCGAGCTGAAGGATGAAGATCCGCAGCGGCGTGCCCGACGGGACGAAGCTGTCGGCAAGGCGGTTAGATATGTTCTTTCGACCCAGCGCGAGGATGGGGGCTTCTATGTGCCCAAACCTGGCCGGGGCGGATCGGGACTCGGGAACTACAACACCTCGGTTTGTCTTTCGTCGCTCTTCGCATCGGGGAAGGCGCCGATAGCGGCGTTGCTCAAGGCGCGCGAGTACATTGCCTCGTCGCAGTTGACGGGCGACGATACGCTCGCGGGTGGTTTCGGCTACGATAAAGCATCCCGCCGCCGCTACGCCGATTTGTCGAATACGTCCTATGCGCTCGACGCGATGCGCCGCACCGAAAGTCTCGAGGAGTTGCGTCCCGGCGGCCGCCGCGTGGATCTCAACTGGGAGAAGGCGCTGGCGTTCGTGGAGGGGCTGATGAACAAGGATGGGGATGAATCGGGCGGAGCGGCATACAACGAGCGCACTGCGCAAGCCGGTTCGCAAACCAATTCCGCTGGGCAGGTCAGCTTGCGCGCTTACGGTTCGATGACCTACGCGGCAGTTCTTTCGATGTGCCATGCCAAACTCGATCGAGCAGACCCACGTGTCAAGGAATCGCTCGAATACTGCCGCAAACACTGGTCGGTCGAGGTCAATCCCGGCATGGGCCGTCAGGGGTTGTACTACTATTACGACATTATGGCGCGCGCGCTGGCGGCCGCCGGCGTGGAGAAAGTAGGAGGCCATTTCTGGAAACGGGAGCTTTCCGGGAAATTGATTTCACTGCAGTGCGAAGACGGCAGCTGGGTGAACGACAACAATCGTTTCTGGGAGGCCGACCGTGTGTTGTGCACTTCGTTCGCGATGTTGGTTTTGGAACTTTGCAGGTAGGGCGATGGAAATGCTGGTGGAAATCTTTATCAAGGGCGGGCTGGTGATGTGGCCCATACTTGCGTTGTCGGTGATTGGGCTGGCGATTCTGATTTGGAAGGCGTGCGAATTCCGTTCTGGAACGAGATCGCCCCGGGGGCTGGTGGTCGTTTCGACCATCATCACCGCCGAGCCGATGCTCGGAATTCTTGGTACGGTCATCGGCATTATGCAAACATTCCGTTCGCTTGATCTCTCCGCAGGCACGGCCAACCCCATGGCGGCGACATCAGGTATTGGCGAGGCGCTGATCACCACGGCGGCGGGGCTGGTCGCTTCGCTAATTCTGCTTTTCCCGTACAACTGGCTCGACGAGATGGCCGACGAGCCTGGAAAGTGACAGGGTCGTGTCTCGTAACCGAAAGCGGGCAGTGCGTTTGGAGATGACATCGCTTATGGATGTTATGTTTTTGGTATTGGTGTTTTTCATCTATTGTATTTTCGACATGGCGGTGCATAAGGGCATGAAAGTCGATTTGCCAAACGCCGCCGGCGTGGAGGAAAAGGGCGAGCGCATAGTGATTACGATTCTGCCTGACAATACGCTCGAGTTCAACGGCGAGCCGATGAGCGAGGAGGCGATAGTCGAGCGCCTTGCCGAGCTCCACCGGGTGAAGATGAATTTTCCAGTGCTGATTTCCGGCGATCGCAACTCGCGTCTCGGCACGGGTATCGAATTGTTGTCCAAGCTCAAGGCCGCCGGCGTAGAGAAGGCGAGTTTCCAGGTGACTGGCTCATGAAAATCGGCACCGCGCTTGGATTGTCGCTGGCGGCGCATGCGTTTCTGGCAGCAGCGGCGGTCGTATGCATCCGTTCGGCGAGCCGGACGGAATCGTCCGCCGTGCTGGACGTGACGAGCGTGGAGCTTTCATTGGCCGAGGAAGACGCGTCAGATGCTGTGGCCGCCGCCGCGCTTCCCGGCGCCGAAGTGGCGGATAGCGCGCCTTCGCCGCGGGTGGAGGCGGCGCCACCTTTGCCGCAGATGGAGATAAGGCAAATGCCGCCTGAGTTCGATGCGATGCGTCTGCCCGACCCTGAGGAGCCGCCTGCGAAGATGGATCTGCCCGAGCCGGAGAAAGAAGTAGCGCACGAGGAACCGTCGGCAAGGAAGGATGCTGCCGCCGCGCCCGCGCCGAAGCAAGCGCGCATCGACGCGCCGCTCAAACCGAAGCGGAAGATCCGGCCCGAGTATCCACGCGGCTCGCGCGAGCGTGGTGAGCAGGGTGATGTGACGCTGGAGTTCGAAGTTGACGCCGACGGCACGGTGAAGGCGGCCAGGGTGGTAGAGTCGTGCGGTTTTCCCGATCTTGAGTCTGCCGCGATTAAGGCGATGGAGAAGGCGCGTTTCACGCCGGCGCAAAGCGGCGGCAGGGCGGTGGCGACGAGCGCCAGACTGACGCTTTCGTTCCGCCTGAAATAGACGGGGTCGTTTTTGATATAATGGCGCGGGAAAGACAAGGGACAGGCGCGGTTGCGAAGCCGGCCGGCAGGAAAAATCGATCTTGCGGATGAGATTGGAGTAGAGCGCGATGGCGGAAGTGGTTTTGAGCGAGGTAACAAAATTTTATGCGCGGGGGGAGCGTCCGGCGGTCGACGGTTTCAGTCTCACGGTAAAGGACGGCGAATTTCTGGTGCTGGTGGGTCCGTCCGGCTGCGGCAAGTCGACCACGCTGAGGATGATCGCCGGTCTCGAATTGCCTACTGGCGGCACGATTGCCATCGGCGCACGCGATGTCACTGCGCTTCCGCCGAAAGACCGCGATATAGCGATGGTCTTTCAAAATTACGCGCTTTATCCCCACATGACGGTAGGGGAAAACATGTCCTTTGCGCTTAAGCTGCGCCATTTTCCCAAGCGTGAAATCGAGCGCCGCGTAACGGCCGCGGCCGAGGCGCTGGGGCTGACGCCCTACCTCAAGCGTCTGCCAAAGGCGCTTTCCGGCGGACAGCGCCAGCGAGTTGCGCTCGGGCGGGCGATAGTTCGCGAGCCGGCAGTATTTCTTTTTGACGAGCCGCTTTCCAATCTTGATGCGAAAATGCGCGTGGAAATGCGCTCTGAGATAATCCGTCTGCATCAGCGTCTCGGCGCAACGATGATTTACGTCACCCACGATCAGATTGAGGCTATGACCATGGGCGAGCGCATCGTGGTGATGAACGAGGGTAAAATCCAGCAGGTAGATTCGCCGATGAGGCTTTACGAGCATCCGGTCAATCCGTTTGTTGCCGGGTTTATCGGGACGCCCCCGATGAACCTTTTCCCCCGCGGCATTTTCCCGGGAAGGGCTATGGTGGGGTTGCGACCGGAGCATATTCATATTCGTCCCGCTGGCGCGACACCGGCCGGAGCCGACGCTTTGGCGGCGAGCGTCGACTTTTTAGAGTCGCTCGGTAGCGAAACGCTGGTGCATGTGGTTCTTCGCGAGAAGGGACTAAGGGTGATTGTCCGCGAAAGCGGCTTTTCCGCGCGAGCCGCTGGCGAGAATGTGGAACTTGTGCCCGATTGGACCAAGGCGGTCGAATTTAGTGCATAGGGGTTCGGCGGGATGATCGTAACGGTGCCGGGCTGGTCGGTCCGCGGCGGAGTTCTTGTTTTGATGCGCCGGCCCTACCGCAATCCGAAGCGGGGCTTGTCTGAATTTCGGTTATTTTGCTATAATTCGGACAACTGTTGGAAAAGGATGTTATGGCGACATTTCAATACATCGCAAAAGACTCTGCGGGCAACGAGGTTCGCGGGCAGATAGAGGCGGGCGACCGCAATTCGGCAATCATGTCGGTGCGGGCGCAGGGTTTGTTCCCGACGGCCATCGGTGAGGTGAAGTCTGCCCCGGCGCCGGCGCCGGAGCAGAAGAGTTTCCCCAGAGGCAGAAGGCCGGGTCCGGCGGCGCCCCAAAAGAAAAAGAGCGCCCTGAACATGGATATCAAGATCAACTTGAAGATGCCGGGTTTTCTGCGCGGAAAGATCAAGACGAAAGTGCTCACGCAGTTTACCCGCCAGCTGGCTACGCTCGTCAACGCCGGGTTGCCTTTGATGCGCGGTATTGAGGTTTTGAAGCGCCAGATGAAAGATCCGCAGATGCTCGAGGCGCTCAACGGCATTTCCGAGAATATCGCCGCGGGCGGAACTTTTTCCGAGGCGCTTACGGCCTATCCGAAGGTCTTCGACAACTTGTATGTGAACATGGTCAAAGCGGGTGAAGCCGGCGGCGTGCTGGAAGTAGTGTTGGCGCGACTGGCGGAATTCGCCGAGAAATCGGAGAAGATCAAGAATAAGGTCAAGGGCGCGATGATCTATCCCGTCGTGGTGCTGCTGGCGGCCGTGGGCATCACTGGGTTTTTGATGGTGAAAGTGGTGCCCCAGTTCAAGCAGGTGTTTAACGACATGCTTGGCGGCGCGGCGCTGCCGGCAATCACCCAGTTTGTCATGGACATTTCCGACTGGGTGCAGGCCAATTGGTTGGTGTTAGTCGTGATCGGCGTGGCGTTGGCGGTTATCAAGAAAATCGTCGCGAAGACCGAGGCGGGTGCATACTTCTTCGATGTGCTTTCGCTTAAAACCCCGGTTACCGGCACGCTTGTGCAGCGCACGGCCGTTTCGCGCGTCACGCGCACGCTCGGCACCCTGCTTTCTTCGGGCGTGCCGATTCTCCAGTCGCTGACCATCGTGCGCGACACGACCGGCAATCTGGTGGTTTCGCGGGCGTTGCAGAACGTGCACGACGCGGTGAAGGACGGCGAGGGCATGACCGAACCGCTAAGCCAGTGCAAGGTTTTTCCGCCGATGGTAACTTCGATGGTGGAGGTCGGCGAGGAAACTGGCGCTCTGGCCGATATGCTCACGCGCATCGCCAACACTTACGACGACGAGGTGGATAATGCCGTCGCAGGTATGACCGCGGCGATTGAGCCGGCGCTGATTATCTTCCTTGCGGTTGTGGTTGGCACGATCGTAGTGGCGATGTTCCTGCCGATGATTAAGATCATCTCGAATGTCTCGGGCGGCGGCGGCGTTGGCTGAGACCTTGGAAAGCAGTCGGGTAAAACGATGAGAAAAGCCTTTACGCTGATTGAAATGATGATTGTCGTCACGATTATCGTCGTGTTGATGACGATCACGTTTCGCCTGTCCAAGATTGGCCAGGGCGCGGATGCGCGCACGCGCACGGTGACGCGGATGCAGAAGCTCGAGAACTGTCTTTCTGGCTATCATGCGGCCTTCGGCAGTTATCCGCCCGTCAAGCTGCACGGTTCGCGCGACATCTACAGTCAGGTAGACCGGCACGGCATTCAGACAGACGAACGCAACGAAAGCCTTTGGGGGTGGACGAGTATCGGCGAGGATGCTGAATATCGCGCCTGGGCTCAAGTGAATGCCGCTTGTAAGTCGCAGCCGGTCGACTGTCGCTTTCCCTATCCCGATGGCTACTCGAAAAAGATCGACAAAGTTTCGGAGGAAATGCGTCGGCGTGCGAATACGGGTGGCAAGCGTTATGAGAAATACACCCAGAGCGAGGATATCCGGCAGAAGCTGATTGCCGGCTTCGACGATGGCTGCACGCGCAACGTCGGTCGCCATTCCCAGCACAAGGACGAAATCGACTGGCGCAATGTGCAGCTTTTCAAGTTCGGGCTGATGAGTTTCTTGCTGCCGCGCTACTTAGTGATGATGAACGGTGATGATGTGTTCTTCAGCGAATACAAGCAATGGACGGGCAACAATGTGATTCCGTCCGACCCGTTCACCGGCAACAGTTTTTCGTCATGGGATCAGGTGAAGCAGTTCTCCGGCGGCTCTTCCTCGGTCGATCTGGCGAAAGTTGCCAACGTGCCTTCCCAGGCGATTTGCGCGCGCTGGATGCCGAATCTTGAAGGCACCTGCCGGGCAAACCACGATTATTCGCTTTTCGGCATCAACATCTGCGATGGCAGCGGCGGCGAGTTGAACGTGGAAAATGTCGGAATCGAAGTTTTTTCGCCGGCTGGCGAAGATTCCAGCGCCAACCAGTATATACTCGACGGTATTTCAGTTTGCGACGGGTGGAATCAGGATTTTTACTACTATTCGCCTGCGCCTTACCAGACGTATACACTGTGGAGTGCCGGGTCCAACGGGCGGACATTCCCGCCGTGGATTTCCCGCAAGGGTCTTTCCAGTAAGGCCAACGAGTGCGTGAGCCTGTGGATTCACGATGATATCGTGCAGATGGCGCATTGACGAGGAGGAGGTTGAAGCATGGTTGGAAAAAAGGGGTTCACGCTGATTGAGATGCTGGTGGTGATCGGCATTATCGGCATTCTCATCGCCGCGGGCATAGGGGCGTTTTCGCGAATGACGCGCACAGCCGAGCGCCAGCGCTGTCAGGAACTCGTCGCGAACACCGCCACCGCCCTCGCGGCGCTGTTCAATGAAAACGGCAGTTGGCCCAAGGCGCTGCTCGCCAATGGCGGGGCCAGAGACGGCGAGCTCGACGAGCGCGCGGCATATCCGCTCGCCAAGGGCGGCTATATGACGCTGAGCAGCGATTCCGGCGCGGGGCGGCTGACCGGCTACGACAAGTTCGGGGTAGTCTCGCCCTGGGCGCAGGCCTTGATCAAGGCCAAGGGTACGAGTGCGGCGCTTTCGTCGAAGGTGCCCGGCGGGGGCACGATCAAAGACCACATCCTCCACTACGCGCTCGATGTCGACGGTGATGGCATTATCGACGGCGCGAGCGTGGGCGGGGAATCAATCAACGTGCGCGCGACGGTGATCGTCTGGGCTGCGGGGCAGGACGGCAAGATCGAACCCTCCCGTCTCGGGCGGAAAAGCGACGATGTCTATAGCTGGACCTACGGGCAAACCCAACACGTGAAATGACATGAAGAAGGGTTTTACCATCATCGAGCTGGCCGTGGTGATTGCCATTTTAGGCATTCTCCTTGGAATCGTCTCGACGGCGGCGGCCAGTTCCATCCGGCAGGCGCGCATTCGCAAGGCCGAGTCGCTGTGCATCTGCGTGCAGCAGGGGCTGGCGACGTATTATGCGCAGAAGGACCGCTGGCCAGATCCGATTGGCGATGCGAACAATCTCGGTACGCGCTCGAACGACGAGGGCATAAACAACCAGTCCGATGCCAACCGCTATGTGCTTAACGCCTCGGAGGTTCGCAGCGTAATCAGGGCGCTCGTCGACGAGGCGAAGAAGGGTAATCCCCTGATGGATATTTCGGGGCTGTATGTCTCGCGCAGTCCGGGCGAGAGCGGACAGAAGGGCTACGGACTCGATTTCATGGACGCGATTCACGGTACGCGCAAGTCGCAGAAGAAGATGTCCACCAGCGAGATGTATTTCGGCTATCCCGAGCCCGACCACGGCTATTTCCGGCGTTTTAAGATTGTTTATTCCCTGCCAACCGATGAAATGAAAGTGAGCCAGCAATGACCAGGCGAGCGTTCACATTGGTAGAACTTATGGTGGTCATTATGATCATGGGCATCCTCGGCACCGTTTCCGTAGGCGGTTACCGGGCGATGCAGCGCGGCATTGAAGAGCGCGGGGTCATGCAGAATGTGAACCAGTTCATTCGCAGCGCCTACCAGCGCGCGCAAATCGACCGCCTGCCAGTGGCGGTGTATTTCTGGAACGAGACGCTGCGCGAGGAAACCGACGCGGAAACGATAATCGTTGTCGGCAAGGCCGTAGCCGTGCGCCGGGCGGGTCGGCTGACGAAGGTGCAGGGCAGTTATTTGTACGACGAGTTCGGGGATTTGAGTTTCAACCGGCTGGTGCTTGACGAAGACGCAGAAGACTTGTCAGGGGCGGACGATTCGGGCGGCGCCGTCCAGGGCGAGGGCGTTTACCTGTACAAGATTTCCGGCAACGAAGGCTCGCAGTTCCAGCGTTCGCTCATCAGTCAGACTACGAAACGCATGCCGCTCACCGAGCCGCTGATTCTCGGCGGACAGGGAGAGATGGAGAACTTTGCCTACGAGTTGATCGACAAGGGTGGCGTGAGCTGGCAGACTGGCGACGCGTACGGTTTTGAGTTCGCTACGCTCGAGCTGCCGCACGGGTTTATTTTCGGATCGACCTATTCGCGCTCGATTGGGAACCCCGTGGCGGGCGAGGATCTGATTCGCTTCAAGGTGAGCGCCAATTCCGGTAACGGCGCGACCAGCGGAACAATGGGGCGCAGCACCATCCAGATTTCGAGTCTGCGGCCAGATTCGAGCGGCAATCTCGCCGCCCAGACCGTCGGCACGACCGACAGCCCTACGAGGAGTCTTCGCTGATGATGAGAAAAGCCTTTACTTTGATGGAAGTGAATCTGGCCATTCTGATAATGGCCGGCGGGGTGTTGTCGGTATGCGGACTTTTCTCGCTGGGATACCGCGAGAACCGCCAAAGCCGCGAAGACGTGGCGGCCTCTTCGTATGCCGATGCGGTGATAAGTCCGCTCGTCATGGCCATCGGCGCGACCAATATCAAGTGGAGCGTGTTCAAGACTATGCCGAGCTATCCATCCGACCGGGGCTGGAGCGATTATTTCAACAGCCAGGGCATAGTTACGAGCGACCCGGAAAGTCAGGCCAAGAGTGTCTTCGATGCGGTGATGGGCAAGATGAGCTCGGCCGCGAAAGGTCCGTTGAATGTCAATACGACCTTCCCTTCGGCGGCGGCGGCCAATATGCGCGCCGGCCTTGTGGTTCAACACGACGAGGATTCGGCAATTGTAAAGATATGTTTCCGCGCCACTAAGCTCCCCAGCGAACTGCTGGCCATGCCGATATTCTACACCGAAGTAAGGTTCCAGGGGCTTGCCAACGAATGAAAAAGGCCTTCACCATTCTCGAACTATTGGTCGCCAGTCTGCTGCTGGGGATGTTGATGACTATTCTCACGATGATCTTCAACCAGTCGTCGATTGCCTGGCGCACTGGCGTGGCGGGTGTTGCCGATCTCGACGATGTGCGCAACAACATCGCCGAGGTTCGCGAAGAGGCTGACAACGCTTATATCTGGAACAACGAGGTTCACCGGCTTTTGGGGCTGTGGGACGACAACGGCCAACTGCGCACGCGCGCCTGGGACGCGCCCGGCAGCGCCGAGGCGGCCAAGGATAATGCCACGGCCGCGTTTCTCCAGGCTCGAGGGGGAGGCTTCCGCGACGATTCCAAGCCCGAAGACTTCAAAATTATTTCTGTCGGCAGCGGCGCTTCCGGCACCTCCATCAAAACATACACGATTAATGTGAAAAGCGCCGGGCCCAACCGCAAGTTCGGCGATTGGGACGACATTTGGAGTTTCCCCGATGATTTCAATTAAAAGAGGTTTCACCCTAATCGAGCTGATGGTGGTGATTGCGATGATTGCGATGATCATCGGTGCGCTGGCAACTTCGTACACATCGGCGCAGGAGCGCTCTCGCGTCGAAAAGGCGCGCAGCGAGGTGAAGGCGATTTCGCAGGCGATTCTCGCCTATGAGAACTTCAATCGCGATACTGGCGAGCTTCCCACGATGACCGATCGCGAGGCCGACTCGGGTTCGATCGGATTTCTCATCGGCAATGGCGGCAATGCCGAATCTGGCGGCAGGATCCCGGCTTTGCTGTTGGCGGCGTTGCAGTCGGGCGGGAAGATGCGCGATCCCTGGGGAACGCCTTACAGGATTACGATCCGGCCCGGCGGGGCGGCCATCAAGATGGAAAGCGCTTCCGGCGCGATGCAGACCGGCTATATGCTGCCGAACTTGTACCGTCTTTCCGAGGAGGAACGCCAATGATTCGCAGACCGGCCAAGAAGGGCAGTGCGCTTTTGATCGTGCTGGGGATGAGCGCGTTTATGCTCGTTTCGGCGATCGCCTTTTCCGCCTATATGCGCGCCGCGCGATTGCCTTCGAGCTATCTGCGTCGCACGGCGTCCTCGCGGCTTTTGGTGAAGGCGGGTTTGGCGCGCGCGATCGACGCGGTCGATCGCGCCATCAACAACAATCCCCATCCGGGAGTGGGATCGATGGTGGCTGCCGGCGGCGCCAAGAATGTCTGGAAACACCGGGTCTTCATGGGCTCGGATAGCGAGCTTTCCCCTGAAGGGACGGTTTCTCCGCTCTGCCTTGAGGCGCTTGCCTATATTCCTCCGCCGCTGGTCAACGAGGCGCGATACTATTCGCGCCGTTCGCCCACTTGCCAGTGGGCTTCGCTCGGTTTCGATTCTGGGCGTTACGCCTATTGTGCACTCGATGTGTCGGATTATTTCGATGTCAACCGCCTTACGGCGAACAGCGCGCGCTCTTCCGCTCCGGCCCGGCGGACATCTTTCGCTTACCTCTTCGAAAGCGATACGCACAAATCTTCCGGCTCGGGCGCGGGCGCTTGGGACAGTTTTATGGAGCAGTTCCGCGGCCCTGCCGACGAGAATACCTTGCGGTACGATTTCAAGGCGAACTCGCCACTGATTTCGCTGGCCGATTTCAATCTCGCGCTTGGCCGACACGGCAAAATCGGCGAATTCTCGAGTCCCTTCTACGACTACCTGCAAAACAGCGGCGGCACCGGGTTCTACAATACCTCGTCCGATGCCGATGAAGATCGTTTGCGCAGAATGACGTTCGTTACCGACGGGCTTTTCTGTGAAGACGAGGAAGAAACAGACGCCGCGGGCAATCCTATCGAACGCTTTGATTTGAACGACGGCGACAACCAACCGTTCGCCCCAGAGTTTCTCGCTGCAACGAAGGCTGCGCTTTCCGATGTCGTGCTGGGCAAGCGACTGCTTTCCGATGGCCATATGAAATGGCTTGAGAAGTTGAGCGGACTCGGCTGCGCGGCACTCTACGACTATCTTGATCCCGACCATGTGCCGATTTCGCTCTCGGTGCCGACTACCGAACGCGTGCCGATGATTTGCGGTATGCGTCCCTTGGTTCCCAACTCCAAGTTCGGCGTGCGCAAGGAGCTTACGCCCGCCGATACGGTGATTGAGAATATCGATGCGACAACGCGCATGGTTGAGCGGAAGGTTCGCTATGTGGTCGATTCAAGCAAATTCATCGCCGGCTTCCTCCCCGGCGAAATCAAGACACTCGTCGTCTTCCCTTTCGCCCATGCCGATGAAAAAGACAGTTCTTCGTTCAAGGTCGATGGCCGCCTGAGCATGTTTTTCACGAGCGAAGAAATGTCGCTTAGAACCGGCGAGGTCGGCGACCTTCTGCATCTCGATTCGTCCAACATCGGCAATGGCGGACTCGATTCCGCCAAGGGGCTTATCAATATCAAACTTTCCGATGAGCCGATATCCATCGCTTCGAAGATATCGCAAGAGCAGGACGCAGTGAAGGAAATCTCGCTTTCCCTCCGCGATGGACAGACTCTCGGTCCGGCCCTTTCGATGGAGGGTAACGAGATTCTCAGCATAACCTATCGCTGGCGCCAGACGATGAATACCAATACTGGCGGCGTGTCTGGGCTGGGCACCTGGACACCTACATTCAATGATGTATGGAAGAACCCCCAGACGGCAGAAGAGATTATCGCCCACTGTGGAATACCGGCCTTGAAGGCAGACGGAACGGTAGATCCAGACTTCACCGATGCGAAAATGGCCGATTTTGTCAAAGCCGGCATCACCAGCGGCAAGCGCATGATTCTCAATGCCGCGGTGTGGTTGCGGGTCAAGGATACGGATGGAAAAATTGTCGATATGGTGCCCGCGTGCCTTAACGACGACAAAATCCAGAATTCAGTGAACGATCCCGATCCGCGTATTCAGCTGGTCGGCAAGGACGAGTTCGCCGGCGTGCCGTTTCCGGTGATGCGCTTTGATACGGGTATCGATTTCACCTTGTCGGTTGATGAGTTGGAAAAGCTTTCCGTGCCGAACCAAGAAAAAGATATCATAATTGCGCCCGAGGGGGCGATCGTTGCCGACCCGCGCTACAATTTCGCGCCTGAGCACTGGTTTAAGTTGGCTGGCGAATTGACGGCGGAAACCTATCTTGGCGCCTGTCAGGTTGGCTCTGGTGATCGCGACGGAGATATCTTCATGGCCACCTCCGATGCGGGCTACATGCAAAGTCCCCACGAGGCTGCCTTCCTGCCGCGGTTCACAGATCTTCGCTCGTACGGCGACCGGATAAGTTCGGGCAATATGATCGCGCCAGACCGTGGCTACGGCGGCAAGACGATTCCTGGCTCCTTCGCCCAAACCGCCAACAACGCCTTGGCCTGGCGGACTTATGATACTATCGACATTGATTACGACGCCTTCTGCGATTTGCCGTGGACGAGCGACGGGGCGGGGTATAAGGTCAACCCCTATTCCGATTCGACCAATGTGTTGATGGCTGTTTTCGCCAACACGCCGATTGATTGGAAGCGGGCGTCTACCAATGTCGCCGACGGCGTTTCGGAATGCGCGGGCGATTTCATGGATGATGCGCAGGGCTTCAACAAGAAATATGCCTTCAACGAATATTCTTCGTCGGCGAAATTCGCCTGGAAAGACCTCGAAGGAATTGCCGGCAGATTCTCCGATGTCGTGCGTCAGAAGACCGACTGGGAATCGGCGTGGCGCGATCTCGGGTGGTACGACGGTCTCGAGAAGTTGTGCGGCGTGACGCTTGACAGCGAGACGGATAATCTGTGGTTTGCCGACCGCAAATTTCTCTACGGCTACTGGAGAGAGGCGTTTGCCGCCCGGCAGCAGTTGTTCATCATCTTCGTTCGCGCCGAGCCGATGATGATGGGCGGCGGTGCCGTGGGGTTGATCCCCCCGCAACTTGGCGCGCGGGCGGTGGCGGTGGTTTGGCGTGATCCGTGTCCTTCGCGCGAGCCCGGCGATCCCCATCAAACGCGCATTTTGTTCTATCGCCAATTCGAATAAGAGTCCACCCATGAAAAAAGCCTTCACGATTGTCGAACTGCTTGTCGTCGTAGGAATCATCGCCATTCTGATGGGGGTGCTGATTGCCAGTTTCGGCTCGGGCACGGAATCGGCCCGCTCGGCCAAGTGTCTCACGAATATGCGAAACCTCGCTACGGCGGTCAATTCCTGCGCGATGAACAGCGGATCGTATCCGTTGGCCGGGTCGATTGAAATATTCGGGTTTGACGAGAGCGAGGGCATCAACAACATCAAGGATATCTTCTGTGAGCGCCGCGGGTGGATCAGCTGGAATTC
>CALYTX010000003.1 GCA_945487985.1 uncultured Verrucomicrobiota bacterium
CCGATTCGATTTGTCGCCGCGCACGAATGGAAAGTCAAAGTGTAGTGAAACTATGTCAATGGGCTGGACCGGGGGTTCTTATCACCACCTTCATTCAGCTGGACGAGCCAGGTGGCTTGGCACGTATTTCGGCACCTTGACCGCCTTAACCGGCAGTTCCCAGACTTCTTCGCCTTTTTCATCCTTCTCGACGCGACCGCCGGCGGCGAGCACGTTTTCGCGGGCGAGACGCTCGGTGACTTTCAGCAACGCATCAAACGAATAGGCGGTGAAATCGAACTTGCGGTTGCGGTCGAATCCCTCGAGGAATCGGGCAGGAATCGCCTTGAGCCCCAGCATCGCCGCAAGCGGACCTGCCGCGCTCGACGGATTGCAATCCGAATCATAGCCGCCGCGCATGGCAATGAGCATCGTCTTTTCAAGCTCGCCCGCCCCGTAGAGCAACCCTAAAACCACCTGGGCGCCATTGATGCGCGCATCAATACCGCCGTTAGTATCCTGCCAGCGCCACTTGCCTTCGGGATGGTATTTCGCCTCGATCTGCCGCCAGCACCATTCCCAGTCGCTGGGATTCTGCTGGTGCCAGGCGACGATTGAACGCACCATTTCGGCATAGTCGCTTTCATAAGGGATGGCGGCAAGCCCGGCGGCGATCAGCTCGTCGACGCTTTTCGCGAAATACGCCTCGGCATACATCGCCCCCATGAACACGCCGCCGAGCACACCATCGCCGTAGTTCATTAGCCGCCCGAACCGTTCGGCGAACGACCACACCCGGTCGGCCATGCCGGGCGAGATAATCCCTGCAAAATCGGCCTCGATTTGGTAATCGATATCGTTGGGGCACTTGTTGAAACGGGGATGGCCGGAGTTGGGCGGCGCGATGCCCGCGCGCAGGTTGTTCCGCGCGGCCAGATTGGCGCACCAGAGCGGATACTCTGATTTGGCGAAATCGACACCGGCCTGCGCGATGGTCGCGTCAAGTCCGTACTGTTCAAGCGTGCGCAAGAAAGTCATTTCGACATAAAGATCGTCCTGGGAGAAAACGCCGTTGATCATCCCCGGCGTGTAGGCCGGCACTTTGTCGGCGGGCACGATCTGTCCTTTGAACTTGAATTCGGTCGGGGCGCCCCAGACGACGCCAATCGACTGACCAAGCCAAGCCGCCTCGGCACGGTTGCGGAACTGCTTGAGCGTGAGCCGCCGCACCGATTTGCCGACCGCCGCCGGCTTCGCCTGCGCCAGCGCGGCAGCATAGACTTTATCGTGCATCTTGCGGAGCGCGGACGGGTCGAATTTCAGCACCTTGCGGTCGTAGGTGAGCAGTCCATTAAGTTCCACTTCCACATCGGTAGTTTGAGTATAGACAGCACCACCAAGCCCCTGAGCGGCATACTCGGCAAGCTTGTCCATCAACTTGCCGTAGGTTTTTTCGAGACCTTCGCGGGTTGCGGTGTCGCCCATGCCGCCGTAGCCCCAATTGCCAGACGCGGCATTCCAGAGATGATTGGAAACCGCCTGTCCAAGACCGCCGAACTCGCCGAGAAACGAAATACGACGCTCGTTGGCAGGCAGCATGTAAGGCCCGCGGTAAAGGTGATAGTCGACCGTGTCGGCGGCTTCGCAGACGCCATGGGGTTTGTGAGCGGTGACGATGCGCTGGTCTGGCGACACCCAACCGTTAGGCAGCAGCACGCCGCCTTCCCAGTCCCAGCAACCGCTCGGACCATTCACCAGCCGGGTGGGATCATACTCACGCACGAAATCAAGCATTGAATGGGTCAAGAATTCGCCGGGCTGGCTCCAGCCTTCGTTGTACGGATTCCACATCACGATGGAAGGCGATTGCTGCAGCAAATCGATCATCCCCTTCATCTCGACGCGCTGCAGCTGGTAACCCCTCACTGTATTGACGCGATGCGGATCCAAGAAGTCGCCGCTGCCGCACGGAAGATCCTGTATGAGCACGAGACCGAGCCGGTCGCAATGATAGTAATATCTAAGCGGCTCGATTTTGATATGCTTGCGCATCATGTTGTAGCCGCAATCCTTGAGCGTCTTGATATCGAACACCATCGCCTCGTCGGAAGGCGGCGTAAGCAGCCCGTCCGGCCACCACCCCTGATCAAGCGTGCCGAGCAGAAACACCGGCTCGTTATTCAAGAAGAACCGCAAATATCCCGCAGCGTCGCGGCGCTTTTCAATCTTGCGCATACCGAAATAGCCACGGACAGCATCTTGGCCGTAGACGGCGGTGAATTGGTAAAGATGCGGATGGTCGGGCGACCAAGCTTCGAATTTATCGCCGAACTTGACCTCAACACTGTCGCTCCCCTCGAACGTGCCGACCCCATCGACCGACACCTTGACGCCGGCGGCACTGCGCCGCCCGGCGAATTCGAACGAGATTTTCGCCGTACCGCGATCAAAATCGGTCTCGACGCGATAGCCGTCGATGTAGGATTCGCAGACCGATTCGGTCCATACCGAACCCACAATGCCGCTCGATCGCGTATAGAAGCAACCGCCGGGATTTACGTCCTGCTTGCCGCGCGAATTGATAAAATCACCATTATTGCGCGTGCCGGTCGGATCCCACACGCAGACGATGAGTTCGTTCTCCCCGGCGCGCACGTAATCGGTGATGTCGAGCGCGAACGGCAACTGCCCGCCCTCGTGCGGAACGGCCGTCACTTCGCGGTGGCCGATAAACACCATCGTGCGAAAATCGACGCAGTCGAAATGGAGAATGAGCCGCCGTCCGGGTTCGGGCCGGTATTCGAACTTGCGCGTATACCATAGCAATTCATCGGGTTCGAGCAACCTGCCGACGCCAGAGAGCGGCGACTCGATCGCGAAGGGAACGCGGATTTTGCCCGCCCATTCGGAAGGACGCCCGGCGGTGTTAGTAACGCTCGTGACTTGATATTCCCAATCGCCGTTAAGGCAAGTCCAGCCCTCGCGCACCATTTGCGGACGCGGATATTCGCGCCAGCAATTCTCGCTCGTGACCTTTTCGCCCCATATCGTCGAAATTGCAGGACGCGGAGCATCTGCGGCAACCGCCGTCCCGCTGGCCAGTATCAAAAACGACAGCACAAGGGCGGCGTTAAACTTGTAAAGATTCAGACACATAGCAGAAACCTCTAATAATTTTCTCGTTTAACTAATTGTATAATTTTATCTTTCTCGGAGTCAATCTATTGCGCTCGCAAAATCCCTTTGCGCAGACCAATGGCAACGGCGTCGACGCGGTCTTTGGCGTGCAACTTCTCGTTGACGTGCTTGAGGTGGATTTTCGCGCCTTCCTCGGAAATGCCCAGCTGTGCGGCGATTTCGCGGTTGGAAAGCCCTTGCGCGAGCGAAGAGAGCGCTTCAAGCTCGCGCGGGGTAAGCTCGGGCGAGTTTTTGCGCGCAAGATACAAATCGTGGATTTCCTTGGGGATGTAACTGCCACCGGCAGCGACGATACGTATAGCCTCGACAATATTCCCCGGTGCGGAGTCCTTCATCACATACCCCTTCGCGCCGGCGCTCAGTGCCTGATAGATGTCTTCCTCGGTACCGACGGTCGTAAGCATGACCACCTTCTGGTTGGGATGGGCGAGAAGAATCTCACGCAATGCCTCGACCCCTCCTTTGCCAGGCATGCGGATATCCATCAAGAGCACATCGACATTCGTTTTTTCGATAAACTTCAGCGCCCCATCGCCGTCGGATACCTCGCCGGCGAATTCCATATCCTTAAAGACGGAAAGCGCGTATTTCAGTCCCATCCTCACCACGGCATGGTCGTCGACGACCGCAACCTTGATCTTCTTCACCGTTTTCTCCTTTCTATGCGCACCTCGGTCCATTTTCCGCGCCGTCCGAAGCGAAGCGCCAAAGCGTTTCGCGAAGCACGCTCACGCATGCTGGAAAGGCCAAAATGGCCGGTCTCTGGCCCGAGCGAGCGCTCTGGCGAGAATGCCTCACCGTCGTTAAGCACACCGAGCGAAAATCCATCGGGGATAATCGGGTCGGCGGTGATGATTATCCGGCGGGCGTGGCCGTGCTTGACGGCGTTTGTAATCGCTTCCTGAACAATCGCAAGCAAGTCGTTCTTCAGTTCTACAGACATCTCCGCCGGCAGTCCGCGCAGACGGGTGCGGACGCGCGCGCCGCTAGCGGCGTCGGCACGCGCGGCGATGCGCCGGATCAGACGGTCGATCGACAACAGCATCAATTCGTCGTTCTGCAGATTGAGGATCTTGTCGCGCAGATCGCGCCGCGCCGTTTCAAGAATGTCGCCGGCCATGGCAATCGCCTCGCGGGAGGCGCTGGAAAGCGCCGAAGATTCGGCCTGAACCGAAAACAGCAGCAGCCTCGCGCCGGAAATATACTGCGCTATCGTATCGTGTAGTTCCTCAGCCATACGCTTGCGGTCAACGGCAACTGCCGCCGCCCGTTCGCGGAGACGGATCGCGCGTAGCGTCAACCAAACCGCCAGCGCCGCAATTGGAAGCAGCGACCACAGTCCCGCCTGGCGGGCGATGCGGGCCATGCGCCGCGCGCGCGCCGCCATATCGGGCAGCAACACGACGTCGGCTGGCGAACGCATCAGCAGCGTGAACTCCCGGATTGCCATGCCTCGACCGCTTTGCGTATTGTCTTCGTAGCTAACCTTAATGACGCCGGCGATCTTCGCCAGCGGACGGTCCGTCAACCGTGCGACCAGTTCCGGGCACGGCTCTTCCAGAACCGCGCTGAGAAGATGGTTGCCGAAGGTAAAGTCGATTACCGTGGTGCCGTCGGGCATCACACTGGCGGAGGCAATGCGTCCTTCCAGCCGCACCAGCCGGTAATGGCAATCAAACTCGCCAGGGTCGCCGTAATCGAGAATGCCGACCAAATCGCTCATGGCGACTTCTTCCGGCGCAACCGCCTTGTCCGGATGCCTGATAAGGCGGTAGCTCGCGTTCGCCAACACGCCGCTGTCTCCGGAAATCACCGGAAATCCATCGGCTTCGACTTCGTCGCCGACGGCCGGCAGGCGACCTTCATCAAGCTCGACGCGCACTGCGGTATTGGCCAACACGACGAAATAACGCTCGCGCTCGCTGACGAATGTAACCGCGCCGCGCAACCGACGGAGATGCCCGTCGAACCCGTCGGGAGTCCAAGCCAGAACGCCCACCCGCAGACCGCGCCCAGAGGTGCGCGCGGCGAGAGGGGCGGGAGTGCTGAAGGGAACGAGGTGGATGGAATCGGCGGAAATGATTTCGATTTGCGGACGCAGAAACTCCGCGCGCGCGTTGTAGCTCGGCACGCACACGCCGTCGACCAACACTTCGGCATCGCGGAAGCCACCCAGGCGCGGCCATTCTCCGCGGAGATTGGCGAGGATGGGTCCGTCCTGCGTGCCGATCGTGAGCTCGGTGACATTCTCGTTCTTTCCGTTGCGAATACGCACGCGCCGCAAAATCCCCTTCACACTCACGCGGCGGTTGTTGTAGCACCCGCTCGTCAGGTCGGCCACGCGCCGCTCGGGCGGAGCCGGAAACTCCCGGTGGCCGACGATGCGGATGCGGTGCGCGATGACGCCGGGCTCGAGCATGAACGGAGTTACCTTCCCGCAAACCTCCACGATGTCGCCCGTTTCGACGCTGTCGGCGCCTTCGAGTTCGGCGAGGTTTTCGAGATCGCCGCCGACATAGATGGCCGGACCGTTGGGATTGTCGGTTTCGACCATAATAAACGAGCGCGTCTGCCAGGCGACAACGCAGGAAACAGCTCCGGTGAGGGTGCACTGGCTCTCGCGTGCGGCTTGCTCGCGATAGAGCGCGGCGATTTCCGAAACCGTCTCGGCGGCCGCAGGCACGGCCAGAATTAGCAAAGCACTTGCGATAATACTGCAGATTTTCATGCTTGCGCCCGGAATTGCGGCAGGGCCGCTATTTGAAAAACTCCTCGGCTATGCGCACGGAGGCCATGGCGTCCTTCGCGTAATAGGAAGCCCCAATCTCGGCGGCGTAATCCGCCGTCAGCACAGCTCCGCCCACGAACGTGCGAATGGCCGGATCAGCCGCATTGAGCGCCTTGATGGTTTCGGCCATGAACGGGACGGTAGTCGTCATCAGCGCAGAAAGACCCACCAACCGGCACTGATGACGAAGCGCCGCCTCGACGATTTTTTCCGGCGGCACATCGCGTCCGAGGTCGATTACCCTGAAGCCGTAATTTTCAAGCAGCGAACGGACGATATTCTTGCCAATGTCGTGAATATCGCCCTTGACCGTGGCTATGACGATGGGGCCGCGCGCCGTGGTTTCAACGCCACTTTGGGCGAGCGAAGCGCGGATAATCTCGAACGCCGCGCTGGCGGCCTCTGCGGCCATCAGCAGTTGGGGCAGGAAAACCTTGCCCGTTTCAAAACCACGGCCGACAATTTCCAAGGCCGGCACGATTTCGCCGTCGATTATCTCAATCGGCGAGCGGCCGGCTGCGAGCAGCTCGCGGGCGATGCGTTCGGAATCGGCCTTCAACGCATGCCTAATCGCCCCGGCGAGCGGCCCGAGAGGCTCGTCCTGGCCGGACGGCGCGCTTTGCACCGTCGCGGCAATGTTCGCCGGCGCGACGGTCGCGGCAGGGACGAGCGACTCCGCCGCCTCGATCCATTCGGAGCAATTGCGGTCGCGACCGGTAAGCGCGCGGTAGGCCCGGTAGGTGGCCATCATTTCTCGGCAAAGCGGATTGACGATCGCCGCCGAGAGGCCCGCGCCGAGCGCCAGCGCGTAGAACGCGGCATTCAGACACGGACGCGCCGGCAGCCCGAAGGAGATATTGGAAACGCCCAGCACGCTCAACACGCCCAATTCGCTGCGTACGCGGCGAAGCGACTCGAGGATAACCTCGACGCTATCAGGCTCGGCGCTCACGGCCAGACACAAAACATCGATGACGAAATCGCAGCGCTCCAAACCGTATTTGGCGCCTTCGGCGATAATCTTCCGGGCGATGGCAAGCCGCCCCTCCGCCGTCGGGGGGATGCCGTTTTCATCGAGCGTGAGGGCAACAACCACGCCGCCGTATTTTGCCACGACGGGAAACACCTCGTCCATGACCTGCTGCTTGCCGTTGACGGAATTCACCAACGCCTTGCCGTTGTAGTGGCGCAAAGCGTTCTCGAGCGCCGCCGGCGAAGAGGTGTCGATCTGCAACGGAAGCTCGCAGACGCTCTGGACGGCCTCGACCGTGGAGCGCAGCACGGCGCTTTCGTCAATTCCCGGCACGCCGGCGTTCACATCTAAAATCTGCGCTCCGGCCTGCGCCTGGGCCACCGCCTCGCGCAGCACATAGCCCGTATCGCCGCTGCGGTAAGCTTCCTTCAGTTTTTTCTTCCCGGTGGGATTGATCCGCTCGCCGATGACGATCGTGTCGTCAAGCGAGAGTTCCACCGCGCGCGAATACGACGAAACCACGCTCCTCCTGACCGGCGCGGAAACATCCGGCACGAAGCCGGCGGTCGCTTCCCTGACGCGACGGATGTGCGCGCTCGTGGTTCCGCAGCAGCCGCCGACAATCCTTGCGCCGGCGCGGACGCAAGCAGCGATATCCGCGGCGAACTGCTCGGGGTCCACATTGAAACTCGTTTTCCCGTCGACAACCCGCGGCATGCCGGCGTTGGCCTTGACGATGATCGGCACATTCACACGTTCGGCCAGAGCGCGGACGAACGGCAGCATCCGGTCGGGGCCCAGGCCGCAGTTGAAGCCGCACGCATCAACCTTCAGCGCGTCGAACAGAGCCGCGATGGCGTCAACGCCGGCACCGGTAAGGAGTTTCCCATCCTCGCCAAGCGCTACGGTTGCGAGCACGGGCAAACTGCAGTTTTCCCTGGCCGCAAGCACCGCCGCCTTCAATTCGTAGGTATCGGTAATCGTTTCGATGGCCACAAAATCGGCGCCCGCTTCGGCGCCGAGACGAATCTGCTCGGCGAAGGCGTCGTAGGCCGCGTCGAATTCGAAATCGCCCGCAGGCTTGAGCAGTCGACCCGTAGGACCCACGTCCAGCGCGACAAGCCGGTTGCGTCCGGCGGCGGCGCGCGCGTTAGCTACGGCGGCGGCAACAACATCCCGAAGCGGTTCGGCGCCATGGTATTTAGCGGGATTGGCGCCGAAAGTATTGGTGTAGGCGATATCGGCGCCAGCTTCGAAATAGGCCTCGTGGATTTCGCGCACGATTTCAGGGTGCGAAAGATTCCAGCTTTCCGGCGACTCGCCGATCGCCAGCCCGCGCAACTGCAATTCCGTTCCCATCGCGCCGTCGAGAACGACTACGCCCTTTTTGCACAACTCGACAAATGACATCGCTATTCCTCGATTCTAAATTCACAATCCAGTTTGCCGCACCGCTGGCACGAGCGAGGGCGCGCTCCGCCGACCGGACCCGCGCCGATGATTGCCGAAACACTCTTGGAAGGCATCATCAGGAAGGTTTCGCTCAGCGTTATTCCGGCGCGACGCTGGGCGTCAAGCGCCACCAGCAACGGTTTTTGCGTCGCCAACGGCAAATCGCCATAGCCCGGCGAGAAGCGCATGCGCAAGGTTTCGCCGGCGGCAGCGACCTCGGCCGCCATGCGCGTTTCGCATTCGTCGCAATAGGTTTCGATCAGCGCGGCGGCAACCGCCTGCACCATCACCAGATCGGCGGCGCTCATGCAGGCGGTCTGACGCAACAAGGCGTCCACCCCCGCCCCGAGGGTGGCGCAGAAAAGAAAGGCATGGGGGCAACTGGCGAGCTCCCGGTAAAGATTGCGGCTTGCCAGCTCAAGCGGTCCGACGCGATAGGCGCTATCGCAGCCCTCGACTTTTACGAGCTGCCAATAGGCAGCGGGGCGAACAGCGGCGAGCACCTGCGTTTCGACCGCGGCAAGGCGCGACTCCAAAACCGCATCGACTTTCGCGCGGTCTGTTCGCATGTATCTAAACACTTCGGCGCGATCGATTTTCATCTAATGCAAGCGGAAACCTCGCATCGTTCCGCTTTTTATCCTCTATTTGCTCTTCGATTGGTTCAAACATGCCATTCACGGGCGATAAACCCGCAAAACGAGGTAATATTACCCGATTTTTCATGCAAAAGCAATAGCGTTTTTGCTATAATTTTCAACATGGAGAAAAAATCCTCGAATCCAGCCAAATCATGGCTCATCATCGGAGCTATTGCATTGACGTTCCTGTTGCTCTACAGGGCAAACCCCAACGCACCTTTGATAAAAGATCTTACCCGCCTCGAATTCTGCCGCGCATTGGATGAAAAGCGCATCGTCGAGCCGATTGTGCGGTTCACCGACCGCGACGACGGCCTGACGTTCTTGACCGGCGAAATCCTCGAGCCCAAAACGGCTGACGCTGCATCCGAGCAGAGCAAGTCGAAATACCGGGTCTTACTCGTGCCCGGCGAAAACGAACAGTTCATGCAAGACCTCTTCAAACGCGGCGTTGAGGTCAAAGTCGAGGAGAAACGCTCGGCGATGTCCCCCTTTATGACCCAGCTGATCTTCTTCCTCGGGTTCGTGGCGCTATTCTACTTCTTCTTTGCGCGTCGAATGGGAGGCGGCGACGGAATGTTCGGGTTCGGCAAATCGCGCGCACGCCTTTTGAACAGCAAGGAAGATAAAAAGAAGGTAACCTTTGGCGACGTAGCGGGCATCGACGAGGCAAAAGAGGAAGTGCAGGAAATCGTCGAGTTTCTTCGCACGCCCGACAATTTCCGCAAGCTCGGCGGACGCATCCCCAAGGGGATTCTGCTCGTCGGCCCGCCCGGCACGGGCAAAACTCTGCTCGCCCGGGCCATCGCCGGCGAGGCGCAAGTTCCATTCTTCGCCATTTCCGGCAGCGATTTCGAGGAGATGTTCGTCGGCGTCGGCGCCAGCCGCATGCGCGATATGTTCGCGGAAGCCAAGAAAAAAGCCCCTTGCATCGTGTTCATCGACGAAATCGATTCCATTGGCATGAAGCGGACCGGCGCGGGGGCGATTGGCGGCAACCACGCCTATGAGCAGACGCTCAATACCATGCTGGTGGAAATGGACGGCTTCGACGCCAACGAAGGGGTGATCGTCATCGCCGCCACCAATCGTCCCGACACACTCGACTCGGCATTGTTGCGTCCGGGACGCTTCGACCGTCAAGTGAATGTCGAACTGCCAACGCTCAAGGGCCGCGAACAGATTCTCGCCCTTCACGGCGCGAAAATCAAATTCGCCCCCGACGCCGACCTCAAACGCGTGGCGCGCGGCACGCCAGGATTCTCGGGTGCGGATCTGGCGAATCTGCTCAACGAGGCGGCACTGCTGGCGGTGCGCAAGCATCTTGACGCGGTCGATATGGCCACGCTCGACGAAGCGCGCGACAAAGTCCTCTGGGGGCGCGAGCGCAAGAGCGCGGGCTATTCGCAGAAAGACCGCGAGACAACGGCTTGGCACGAGGCGGGGCACGCGCTGCTGCAGGTGCTGCTGCCCAACGCCGACCCGTTGCACAAGGTGACAATCATCCCGCGCGGGCGCGCACTGGGCGCGACGATGGCGCTGCCGGAAAAAGACGTGCTCAACCGCAGCCGAGAGTATTTTCTCGACTCGATCGTGCTTTGTTGCGGCGGACGCATCGCGGAGAAACTTTTCACCGGCGACATTTCCACGGGTGCGGCACAGGATATCCGCCAGGCCACGGAAATAGCTCGCAGCATGGTCTGCCGCTACGGCATGAGCGAAAAGTTCGGCTTCCAGAGTTTCAGCGAACAAAACGCCTTCTCGGCGGCCGAGTTGCCGCCGGCCTACAGCGAAGCAACCTCGCAGGCGATCGATACGGAAGTATCCGAAATGATTCGCGCGGCCTACGCCAAGGCCGAGCGGCTGATTGCCGAAAACCGCTGCCAGCTTGAACGGCTCGCCAAGGCGTTGCTGGAAAAAGAAACGATGGACGGACGCGAGGTCGAAGCATTAGTCAAAGGCGATGGCGAACAGCTTCCGCCGAGTGAGGAGACGCCTCAGCAATGAGCATCCTGCAAGATATATGGCAGGCGATTTCGTTTTCGGCGATCTTCCAAGTTGCCGTGCTTTTCTTCGTCATCTACGCTATCTTGCGCGGAGCCAAAGGTTCGCGTTTCGGGCAAGCGCTGGCCGGGGCGGGAATTCTCGCGGCGATGCTCATCGCCTTTTCTTACTTCTTCCATTTCGAGGTGCTGACGCGAATCGTCCAGTTTCTGCTCGTCTACATCGCCGTTTCCACGGTCGTCATCTTCCAGCCCGAAATCCGGCGCATGCTGATGGCCGTGGGCGCATTTGGATTCTTCGAACGTCCCAAGCACTTGACCGACGGCTCGGCGACGCCAGAATATGTCGTCGAAACGCTCATGGCACTCGCCCGCGAGCGTATGGGCGCGCTGATCGCCTTCGAGCGCGGCATTTCCCTGCGCAGCTACGAGCGCAGCGGCATTCAGACCGACGCGCTTTTCACGCGCGAGCTGGTGCGCAGCATCTTCACCCCGCCCCTGCCTTTGCACGACGGCGGAATGGTTATGCGTGACGGGCGAATCTCCTCGGCGCACTGCGTCTTTCCGGTCTCGAACAATCCCGACCTTATCGAACACGGCATGCGCCATCGCGCAGCCGTGGGCCTTTCGGAAGAAACGGATGCGCTGGTGGTAGTGGTTTCCGAAGAGACGGGAGCCGTCTCCGTGGCGCACAACGGCAAAATCACCCGCTACGAAGGTGATAGCATCGAAGGTCCGTTGTTGCGCTGGGTGGCCAACGCTATGCCGCAAAACCGCCGGCAGGGGATGATAGAAACAATGGGCAAACCGCTGAAAAAGCTGCTGGCAAAAATATCGAAGGGAGAAGCGTGATGAAGGCAGACGACGGCCGGCGCGGCATAGTCCACCGCCTGGGCAGGCTTTTCACCCACAACTTCTGGCTGAAGCTCGTGGCACTACTGCTGGCGCTCATCATCTACCACACGATGAAACCGTCTTCAAGGCACGCTTGGGACAGCCGCTCTTTCCGCGTGCCTATGGTTCAAGACGCCCCGCAAGACACGCAAAGAGGAAAATAGAAGATTGACCATGGCAGAACCGCAACAGACAGGCGAAGGCCGCGACGCGAACGGGAGCGGCGGAAAGGGAGTCTCCAGCTGGGTGGTAATTCCCGCGGCGCTTTTCTCGCTAATCGCGCTCATGACCTACAACTGGCGTTCGCCGGCCACGGGGCTGGCTTCCCCGCCGTCGCCGACCAGCAACTGGTTCGGAATTCTCGGCGACAACTTCGCCTATTACGGCTACTTTCTTTTCGGGCTAGCGATTTGGGGTGTGCCGGCGGTTCTGCTGCTGAAAGGCGTCCTCGCGCTCACCGGCAGACACGCGAAAAGCGCGCGACGCTGGCCATGGATGGCGATTCAGTTAGTCTGCTTATCCTGTCTCGTGCAAATGCTGCAAGATCACGCGCCCGGCATCAAGGCGCTGACCGACGCCAACCACCTCAACCTCCATCAGGCCGGCGGAGTCGCCGGGTATCTGATAATGGAAAAATTCCTGACCGCACTGCTTTCCGATTTCGGCGCGTCCATAATCGTCTGTACCGTGCTGGCCGCAGCAATCGCGGCCAGCATCGGCATGGAGAACATCATTGCCTTCTTCAAGGCCGTTTGCCGCTGGGTGGCAGGCAATCGCGGCAACGACGCGGACGCGGCGCAGACAGATGAAGATTTCGCTGCGCGCCGTGCAGCCTACGAGGCGGCCTTGCGCGCAAAGGAGGAAGTGCGCGCGCAAGCCCAGGCCGACAAAGAACGCGCCCGCCAGGAAAAGGAGGCGGCCAAGGAACGCAAGCGCCTGGAAAAGGAAGCCGCCAAAGAGCGGCTGCGGCAGCAGAAGGAAGCCCCTATGGTCTCGTCAGTGCCCGCCCCCGCCCCCGTCGCGGCGTCCGTCGCGGCGAACGCTGGCGAAGAGACTTTGTCAGCGGAGAAATCCGCCAAGGGTCCCTATATTCTCCCTGGCGTCGATTTGCTAAGTCCGCTCAAGAAATCGACGGCCGACCACAGCGACGTCGGGGCAACGAGCCAGCGGCTGATCGACACACTGAAGATATTCGGTGTGGACGCAACGCTCGCCTACACTATCGAGGGGCCGGTAGTGACTAAATACGCCATCACGCTGGCGCCTGGAATGCTGTATAGCTCGGTGACTAAATTGCACAACAACCTCAAGGGCGCGCTGCACGCCATGTCGCTGCGCATCGAAACGCCCATTCCCGGCGAAGAGAACATCGGCATAGAGGTCCCGAACCGCAAGCCTGCGGGAATCACCTTCCGCGAGATTTTCGAATCCGACGCGTGGCGTCGAACCGATGCGGAACTGCCGCTGTTGTTCGGCATGCGCGCGGACGGACGCGAACTAGTCGCCGATCTGGCCACCATGCCCCACATGCTCGTGGCCGGCGCTACCGGACAGGGCAAATCGGTTTGCCTGAACTCGCTCATCTGCGGACTGTTGATGTCCAGAACGCCTGAACAGCTCAAGATGATAATGGTCGATCCCAAATGCGTCGAATTCACGCCCTACTCCAACATTCCGCATTTACTCGTTCCTGTAATCACCGACAATCGCAAAGTCGTCTACTCGCTTCATTGGGCGGTCGCGGAAATGGAAAAACGGCTGAAGATGTTCGCCCGCGCGAAAGTTCGCAATATCTACGACTTCAACCACCGCCCGAACCTCACCCAGACCGATATGTTCGGCGACGACACGCAAGTCAGCGATGACATGCCCAAAACCTTGCCCTACATCGTTATTATTATCGACGAGGCCGCCGATCTTATCGGCCAATGCGGCAAAGAGGTCAATCCCGACATTCAGCGCATCACCCAGAAGGCGCGCGCGGCCGGCATCCACCTCATACTGGCTACGCAGCGCCCGGACGCGAAGATCATTACCGGCTCGATTAAGGCCAATATTCCCGGACGCGTCGCGTTCAAAACCTCCTCCGCCGTCGACTCGCGCACGATTCTCGATGATACTGGCGCGGAAAACCTCATCGGCCGCGGCGATATGCTCTTTCGCGGCAAGGACAACCAGCTTGTGCGCGCGCAGGGTGCATGGATAAGCGATTCGGAAATCCAGAACATAACCTCCTTCATTGAACAACATTGCGATGTGGAATTCGACGAGAAATTCGCCACCAAGCTCGGTCGCGTGAAAGAAGCTTCGATTGAAGATCCCTTCGCATCCAACGAAGACGACCCCGACAACCAGCCCGAAGCGGGAGCCGCCGTCGAGACAACCCGCGAGATGGTCAAGGCCAGCGAAGATGCCGACCTTTACAAGCGCGCAATCGAATGCATTATCAACACCAACCGCGCCTCCGTCTCGCACTTCCAGCGCAAACTCGGCATTGGCTACAACCACGCGGCCAAACTCTGCGACCGACTTGAAGACGCTGGCATCATCGCGCCGCATAGCGGTGCGGGTCCGCGAACGATTCTGATGAGTCAGGACCAGCTGCTCGCAATCTTCAATGGCGGCGACCCTGCCGACGCCATCTTGGAAGACACGCCAAACGCCCAATCTGGCGACGGAGAAACCTCCGCCGCCGAAACGGAGGAACTATCATGATTGATTTCGGTTGCTCGCTCAAACGCGCCCGCGAGGCGAAGGGAATGTCGATTAAAGACCTCGCCCAGGCCACCCACATCATGGCGCAGACGCTTGAGGATATCGAAAACGAGAATTTCTCGCGCATCAGCGCACCCATCTACGGGCGCGGCTTCATCAAGCTCTACTGCGAAGCGGTCGGGCTTGAACCCAAGCCGTTCGTCGACGAGTTCATGGATATCTACAACGGCAACCGCCCAGCCGTCATTCGCATGCGAGCGGGCGCAGAGCGTCACGCTACAGACGCTCCGCCGCCTGCGCCCGACGCCACGGGCGCATCACCAGCGGCGGACGAACCCGCCACGGCCAAAGAGACCGCCGCCTGCGCGACGATAGCGGCGACTGCGCCCCAAGTCGAACCAGCGCCTAAGATTGAACCAATTACTGCAACCGAGCCACCATCGGCAGAACCATCCCTTTTCGAGTTCCGCAACCGCCAGCCTGCCGCCGATTCCGCCGTGAACTTCGCAACGGAGAAACCAGCC
The DNA here is from genome assembly GCA_945487985.1 of uncultured Verrucomicrobiota bacterium. Classification (GTDB taxonomy): domain Bacteria; phylum Verrucomicrobiota; class Kiritimatiellia; order RFP12; family UBA1067; genus UBA1067. The sequence goes on from CALYTX010000003.1 coordinate 15,168, forward strand.
AAAGCGGCGACGGCTCAGCCCGACCCGCGCGGTCCGTCGCGCTATGCAGCCCCGCTGCCGATCGATGACGATAACGGAGCCAATCAGTTCAAGCTCGAGATTCCGCCCGCCTTCTGGCGAATCCTCGTCGTAATCGGCGGTGCGCTCGCACTGCTCTGGCTGGCATTCGCCGGCGTGCGCGCCCTCTACCGCGTCTCAATGAAAGCGCCGGACGGCGAAAAGACTGGTGCAGTGGTTTCGCCGGCCGAAAATCCCGCAGCGCAGACTGCAAAACCAAAGCCCGCCGCCCCGCGCACGCCGCGAGCGATTGAGCCGCTTTACATTGACTGATTTTGGGGGTATAATCTATCTGTTTTTATTGGGCAAAACCAAACCACGGGGGAAATCAAAAATGGAAGTTGTCATCTGCAAGACGAAGGAGCAAGCCGCGAAGCTCGCCGCAGACATCATTACCGCGGCGGTCGAAAAGAATCCGAAACTCGTTCTCGGGCTGGCCACGGGATCCACGCCAGTCAAAATGTACGATGAAATGGCTAAGGCCGCCAAGAAGCGCAAGATTAGCTATCGCGCGGTAAGAAGCTGGAATCTTGACGAATATGTGGGGCTGCCGGGAACTCACAACCAGAGCTACCGCTATTTCATGAACGAAAATCTTTTCAAGAAGATCGACATCCAGCTCAAGAACACGCACGTTCTCAATGGAATGGCGAAGGATCCGGAAAAGGAATGCAAGGCCTACGAGGCGGCAATCAAGAAGGCCGGCGGCATCGACATCCAGGTTCTCGGCATCGGTTCGGATGGACACATCGCCTTCAACGAACCCGGCACTTCGCTGAAAAGCCGCACTGGCGTTGTGTACCTAACGCCTTCAACGATCAAAGACAACGCCCGCCTCTTCTTCGGCGGCGACATGACGCAGGTTCCGACCAAGGCGCTTTCAATGGGCGTAGGAACGATCTGCGAAGCAAAGAAGATAATCCTGCTCGCCTTCGGCGAGAACAAGCAGAACGCAATCAAAGGTTGCGTTGAAGGTCCCGTAAGCCAATTTTGCACGGCCTCGGCGCTGCAAGAGCACAATGATGCGTGGATCTTCTGCGACGAAGCAGCAGCGAAAAAACTCAAACTCCGCAAATACTATGCGTGGCGCAGCGCCACCAAACTGGGAATTGCCTTATGAACGACGATGGATTTACCAGTTTCCTCTGCCCTTCGTGCAATACGGAAATCGAAGCTTCGCTAGATATGATTGGCTCCGATACGGAGTGTCCCGCTTGCGGTGGCAAAATCACCGTGCCCGACTCCTCCAAGGACGACGGCGTAGTCAGGCACGGCGCTGGCGATGATTCCTGTAGCCGAACCCAAGCGATGAAAAGCCGCACCATCCGCATCGAACTGGGCGATTTATGAGCAGAAGAAAGCGTACCGGCAAAGGCAAGGCTGGCAAAAGCACCAGGCGCAATAGCAGAAGGCTATCCCTAATCGGTGCCGGTGCGCTATTGTCGCTGCTGGCCGTGCTGGTTACGGCAGGCGACATATTCGTTCACCAAAGTCGGCAAGCGCTCGCTGACGCTGAAGAATCCTGGCCGCGATTCCTCGTCGATACGCTCTATTTCTTCGGCAATCCGGCTGGCGATATTACCGACGCGCTCGGGTGGACCGGGCACGACGTGGTATACACCTACGACGAAGAAGCCCCGTCGGGACAAGTGCTGTTCGCGGGCGAGCCTACAAGAGTGTCGGCGCCCGCTCCCAGCGATATAACCGTGCTCGACCGCGGCGAATTCAAGATCGGGTGGTCTCCCAGTCTGCGCCACCCGGTGTGGGTAGCCTACCATGTAACGCCGCAGGCTCCCTACCAGCCTGGCAAACGCCCGAACTTCATGCGCGATGCCAGCGCCAACCGCTCGCCCTCATCGGGGATGTATGACAAAACCGGCTACGACCGCGGCCATCTGGCACCAAATTTCGCCATCGCCTCGCGCTTCGGCGAGGAAATGCAGCGTGCGACCTTTCTCATGTCCAACATCGCGCCGCAAAGCCCGCAACTCAACCGCGGCGTTTGGCGCGACGTTGAACACCGCATCGCGGAACTATGGTCGGCTCGGTGGGGTGAAATCTGGGTGATTGCCGGATGCGTGCCGAGCAGCAATTCGGAAACGCTCAGCGGTAGCGACATTGATGTGCCGGAGAAATTCTACCAGCTGATTGTCGCGCAGGAAGGTTTCGACATCCGCGCGCTGGCGCTCGTTTTTGGACAAGATGTAAGCTGGGGCGCCTGGCCCACGCGCCATATCGTGACGATTGATGAACTCGAAGCGATGACCGGTCTCGATTTCCTGCCGCAACTACCAAGTTTCATTCAAGATCCACTCGAGGCAGAACTGCCCACACGACTGTGGCCCGTTCGCTTGCTCGACATTGTCCGACAAATCGCCCTACGCTTCGACTGACCAGCCTTCACCAGGCTACTGCGGCGAGGGCGTCAGTAACGAGCCTTGAAACCTCCGCCTCGCGTTCCTTAGAACTTGCGGAACCCAAGACAATCGCCACTACGCGCTTGCCGCGACGTGAAGCTGTAAGCACTACCGACGAGCCGCCTGCGGTGATGTAGCCGGTCTTAAGCCCGTCCACCGCTTCGCTGCCGTCAGGATTGAATATCTTGAGTTTGTCCATGACCATTACATTGTTGTGGTTGCGAAGTTGCTTGACGATCTTTTCCTCCGGCGCGAGAACGGTTTTAACCGTCGGCGCGTTGACCCGGCGCGTCACGCTCACCCTAAATCCTCCGGGCTGCTTGATAAGATCGCACGTTTTCACCGAGGTGAAATCCAGCGTCTCGGGCAGTTTCAGCAACGCCAGCGCGAGTTTCAGCTGATCGCGCGCCGTCGTCACATTGAAGGATTTCCACGAATAGCGCTTAAGCGGATTAGGCGGCAGCCCATTGGGATTATAATAGCTAGTTTTAACCATCCCCAGTTCGCGGGCGCGCGAGTTCATCCGCTCAATGAACAAATCGAAGGAACCGGCCGAATTCACCGCTAGCACAATCGCTGCATCGTTGGCGCTTTCGACCATCATCGCGTAGCACAAATCCCTGACCGTCATCTTCTCGCCCGCCTTGATGCCAATCCAGCTTGCTTCGCAGCGGTTGACATCAATCGTAGCCTGCGCCAGCGAATCGAATGAATAACGTCCCGCACGCACATCTTCGAGCACCAGCAGCAGCGTCATTAATTTAGTGACGCTGGCGGGATAGGCTTCGGCGTCGGCATTGCGCTCGACGAGAATCTGTCCGCTGGTCGCATCGGCCGAAAGCTCGCCAACGCAGGGAGAGGCACGGTAGCGGCTCTGCTGGGTCGGAGCGGAACTACGCGCGGCTGAGCGCGACGGGACGGCGAAGCAGCACGAGACGAGCGCCGGCACCGACAGCAACCAAAGGAATGCGGCGTGCCTTGTCACTTCACAGTGTGGCGCGTAGCCTTGACGATTGTTTTCCAGAGCGCGGCGTTATCGGTGGCGTTCAGAATCGAAACCAGCGTATCCTTCTTTGAAAACGCCTGAAGCAGCCCCGACATTAAGCGCAAGTAGAACGCGGAGACGGCTACTGGAATCGCCGAAAGACAAACAACATGGACCATTTCGCCGTTGCCCCAGTCGATTCCCTGATGGGAAACGCCGATTGCCAGCGTCAGCCCGCCGCCTTCAACCCCGCGCACGTGGGGAAAGGCGAAATCATCACCCATAGCCGTGGAAAGGACACCCTCGCGATCCATCGCCGCCTCCACCAGCGAATCGGCGTTGGCGATAAAGTTGTTCTTCTCCATCAGGGTGGCCAGCTCGGCGATGGCGCCAATCTTGTCGGTCGCTTTCAGATCGCAAACCATCAATTCCTCGGCGCTGAAGCGCGAAATCCCAGTCTTCGGATCGTCGCCGGCAGAAGGCTTTTCAGCGACATTGCGCGCTTCATCGGCCTCGGTGGCAAAAAGAATTCGGCCGCAACTCGAACAAGTGACTAAGTGCTGACCGAGCTTGACCTGCTGGCCTTGCGCGATGGGAACCTGCATGCCGCAGGCCGAACAGCAGTTGTTCGACATTGCCGCCATGACGATGTGACTTTTCTTGTAGAGACGAGCATAAATGCCCGACACCTGACCATTTAGTTTTTCCTGAAGTTCGGCAATGGCGTCGTTGAGCGAATCAAGGTGGCTGCCGTCGCCAGTCTGGTGATGTTCGTCGCGAGTTAGGACAAGCTCCTGGAGCTGCCTGAGAACGTTGATTTGACTTTTCATTTGTTTTCTTCTGTAAAGTTGCGGATCTTGTCGAGTGTTTCCGCCGAAAGAATATGTTCCATCATGCACGCATCCCGATCCGCAATCCGCCGGCTAACGCCAAGCTTCATCAGAAACGAACGCAAAAGCGTGTGACGACCGAGCACCATCTGAGCGAGGCGTTCGCCCTTGGCGGTAAGCTCGATGGAAGAATACGGCTCTTGAACGGCGAGGTCAAGCTTCTTCAGTTCGTGAATGGCCTTGACCACGCTTGGCATCTTAACATTGAGACGCTTGGCTACGTCGCGCACACATGCCCGGTTGCCGCCAGCTATCAGCACATAAATCGCTTCTATGTAATCTTCGAGACTCTGGGTTATTGCAATGGCCATGGCTGCAGACTACTTTCCGAAGGGACTCGTCTTTTTCATCAAATGCGAAAACTTGACCGCCTCAATCGATTCCTCAAGTTGCAAAGGAAACGGCGCAGCCGTACGCACGGTATCGTAAACATGCTTCCAGAACGCGCTCGGCCCATACTGCGAGCCTCTGGGCAAACGCACAGGAATCGTCAATACGGGAAAATCTTCGTGCATATCGACAATCTCTGGCGTGCGCACGCTCGATCGTCGCCTGGGGAATTTGTACTCGGGGTCAATCACCACCAGCCGACCTTCCGGCGACATTGGATCGACCGAGAAGGTGCCGCGTTCGCCGCGAATGACGAACGATGGCGAACGGTCGCCAGCAAGGCATCCGCCATTGAATTCGATATCTGCCGAAATCGCGCCGCGCGTTTTAAGATTGACGTGGGCATAATCCTCGGCGTCTCCGAGCGAAGCCACTCGCTTAAGCTCGCTCCACATTTGCACCGGCGGCAGCGGCAATAGCCGAAGTGCCTGCAAAACGAGATCGGTCATCGCGTAGTACGCAGCCCCGCCGCCAAGGCGCTTGACCGTTTGCCAATCGTCGCGCCGGATAAAGTCCTCCCTGCGGATGCGGATCTGGTGAATTTCCCCCAGCCGCGGGTCGCCCATCATCGATTTGGCCAGCATATAGTCGGGGTTGAACAACCCGCGCTGCAGACAAATGAGACGGTTCTTGGCCTTGACCGCGGCGCCGCGCAACAACTGAGCGTCTTCGATCGTGAGCGCCATGGGCGATTCAACAAGCGTCCAATATCCCCGTTCAAGCGACAACAACGCATGCTGCACGTGATCGGCCGAGCATGTGGCGATGTCGACGAGGTCAATATCGCGCTCGTCGAGCATGTCGGGAAACTGGCGGAACATCTTGCAGTCGGGATAATCGCGCGCAACAATGTCGCGACGCTCTTTCATCAAGTCGCACGCTGCCACTACCTTGAAAAGCCCTGGATGAGCCTTGAAAATCGGGTAATGCTCGGAGAACATCGACCGTCCTAACCCCATGAGGGCTACCCGAACCGGAGGGCGCTGGTATTCCGCTCTCATTTCCTGACGATCTCCGTTATTGCCGACAAAAACTGCGCCACATCGGTAAACTGGCGATAGACGCTCGCAAAACGGATGTAGGCGACCTCGTCGGTCTTGTGCAACTCGTCCATCACCAATTCCGCAATGGTTTCCGCCTTAACCTCGTCGCCCTCGATTTTCGCCACCACATGGTCGATCATCGTGCGAATTTGCTCGTCGCTTATCGGCCGCTTGCCGCAAGCTTGACGAATGGCCTTGTCGAGCTTCTGCCGATCAAAGGTCTGGCGCGAACCATCGCGCTTAACCACCTGCACTTCGTCGCGATCGACCTCCTCGTAGGTAGTAAAACGGTAGGAACAATTGAGGCATTCACGACGGCGACGAATGGCCGCTCCCTCGCGCGCCGCGCGCGAGTCGAGCACCTTGTCATCATCACTGCCGCATTTAGGACACTTCATACCGCTCCAACCTTAACCTATCGCCCAGACAACCTACAACTACAATATTATATCTTTTGAACGCTAAACTCGCAAGCGCAAAATGGTTCCGATGCGCTCAACGAACGATTGCGCGCCGCGCTGCGGCCAAATCGGGAAATTCGCCGCCAGCGATCATCTGGACAATCAAATTGCCGATGGCGGTGCCCTCTACGGGACCTGCGAACACTTCAAGACCCGTCGCGTCGGCCGTCAGCGAATTAAGATATTTATCCTGGCTGCCGCCGCCGACAATATTCACCGAAGTATAAATCTTGCCGGTTATCTCCGAAAGACTACGAATCGCTTCGGCGTAACATCTGGCTAACGAATTGTAAACGCACTGCATCAACTCGCCGACCGTTGCCGGCGGCTGACCGGATTTGGACGCCGCCTTGACCACCTCGGCGACCATTGAAGGCGGATTCATAAAACACTGGTCGTTAACATCGACCACCACCTGGTAGCCGCTCGCTCCGCGCGCGGCCATTTCAAGTTCGTCGAACGAATACTTATGCCCCTTCTCGTAATCGACGAGCGATTGCAACGCCTCCTCAACCGCCTCGCCCGAACGGCCTTCCACATACCTTACCCCGTTAAGCTCGCGGCGAATCGACTGAATCATCCACAACCCCATTATGTTTTTGAGGTAGCGGTAGCGGCCCCACGCGCCGCCTTCGTTGGTGAAATTGGCCGCACAACTTTCCGGCGTGGTGAGCGCCATATCGTTCTCCACGCCAAGCAGCGACCAGGTTCCGCTCGAGATGTAAACAGCTCGATCGTCGCGCGCGGGAACTGCCAGAAACGCAGAGGCGGTGTCGTGCATCGCCGGCAGAACAACTTTCACACCCTTGTAGACGCCAACAGTTTCGCCCGGCATCTTCAATTCGCCAAAGATTTGCTTGGGCAGACCCAGACGCTCGATTAGTCCGAAATCCCAATCCTTTTTCGCAGCATCAAGCAGCGAAGTAGTGGAAGAATCGGTGTATTCATGGACGATATTGCCGGTCAGGCGGTAATTGAGATATTCCGGCACCATGAGAAGATGCGCGGCCTGAGCGAGCATTTCAGGATGCTCTTTCTTGAGCGCCCAAAGTTGATAGATTGTATTGAAACTCGTCTTCTGGATACCGGCCGAGGAGTAGAGCTTCTCGAATGAAATCACCTCGCGCTCGATTTCCTCGGCAGCCCC
>CALYTX010000004.1 GCA_945487985.1 uncultured Verrucomicrobiota bacterium
TACCTACAATTGGCCGACGGTGACGACGGTCGATCCCAATTCTTTCATCGGCAAGTTGCAAGCGAAGACGGGATTGAACTTCGACCTGCCCACCGAGGCGCAGTGGGAATACGCTTGCCGGGCGGGGACGACTTCGAACTTTAACAACGGCGGCTCGAGCGATAACGATCTCAAGATGCTGGGGCGGTATTGGTGGGATAATCATGCGGACGGCAAGGGCGGCTATGGCGAGCACACAACGGTCGGCTCGTACTTCCCGAATGCGTGGGGGCTTTACGATATGCACGGCAATGTCTTCGAATGGTGCCTTGATTGGTATGGCGACATCAACAGCGACCCCGCGACTGATTGGCAAGGGGCGTCTTCGGGTTCGGACCGCGTGCAACGTGGCGGCGACAGGTCCGTCGGCAGCTACTTCTGCAGGTCGTCCTACCGCGACTACGACAGCCCGTCGGGCAGCTGCTACGACGACGGCTACTGCGGCTTCCGCCTCTCTAGGACCCTGGCCGAATAACGCGCGGGAGCGCGAGAGTGCTCCGCCGCGGCCGGCGGGCGGCGCGGCAGCGACGTAATAAAAAAGGGTATTAAAGTGACTGGAGAGACAAAAAAGACGAAAATGACAAAAGTGACGTGGTGTCGCTTTCGTCTCTTTGGTCGCTTGTGTCCCTTGAAGCTGTGGGGGGCTATCTATGGCTGATGTGCCGAAGATTGTGCTGCCACACGGAGGTTACAGGAATCTTGTGGCTTACAAGAAGAGCGATATCGTGTATCAGGGTACTGTTCTTTTTTGTCGTCGCTTTCTGCCTGAGTTCGGCGATCGCACCGTCGATCAGATGACACAGGCCGCCCGCAGCTGCAAGCAGAATATCGCGGAAGGTTCTGCCGCAAGTGGCACATCGAAGGAAACGGAGCTTAAACTTACCAATGTCGCTCGTGCGACGCTCGATGAACTTCTTGAAGATTATTTCGACTACCTTAAATCTCACGGCGAAAGCGAATGGACGGCAAGTGATGAACGCAAGAAAAAGGCGCGTGAACTCGGCAAGGCGCATGACGATTGGGAGTTCTGGCAGCCGATGATGGCGTCTCGTCCGGCGGAGATTGTTGCCAATCTGATGATTGTCATAATCTATCAGACGCGCTATCTCCTTGACCGCATGATTGTTCATCTTGAAGAGGATTTTAAAAAGCATGGCGGCATCCGTGAGCGAATGCATGCCGCACGGACCGCTGCTCGTAGTGAAGCGTGGGATAAAGCGATATATTCGCGGCTTGATGGGGCTTCGAGCGAATCTGAGCTGGCTGAGAGACTTGCCGAAATCAAGCGTGAGGCTGAACGCGCCGCCCGGAGCATAAGGCGCAGAAAGAGATGGCAATGAGAATGGCGAAAGAAAAAGGGAATAACGGGACAAAAGTGACGAAAGTGATGGGGTGTCTCTTAAGTCTCTTGTGTCCCTTGTGTCTCTTTGCCGATGTCGTGCATGTATTTGAGCGCACATCCACCGGTGAGCTGATAGCCGACCGTACGCTCGATACGGGCCGCAGCTACACGACCACTCCTGCGCCGAAGAAAAACAGCTATATCTTCACGCATTGGGCGATTTCGACGACGCAGGAATTCGATTCGCGCGATTCCTGGAATCGCACCTATGACAGCGCACCATTCGCGCTTTATGAGGAAATGACGCTGACCGCTCACTATCTCCCATCTTCGCAAGACAACGATAGTGATAGCATTGCCGACGGTCACGAACTTTACTGGTATGGCAATCTCGATTGCGACGGCGCGAGCAACACCGATGGCGACGGAGCGACCTTCGCCGAGGAACTTGCCGCAGGGACGAATCCGCTCTTTCCCGAACGGCATGCGGAGGGGCCGATCGCCTTCGCCGATACTGAACTTTGGCTCTACAATCCGAATGGCTACGCGCCCTATACGATTCGCAGCGAGCCGGAGGGCGCGCTTTTCACGACAGTAACCAGTTATGTAAGACCTGGAGAAAGCATTGTCACTTCTGTCGCTTTTGTCCCTTCGGTCACTTCTTCTTTTGCGTATTGGTCGATCAATGGCGCTCGCCAGGCCGATGCCTGGGGTCGGGCGCTCGATGGCATTTCGATCACCATGCCGAGCAACGCGCTGGAGATTGTCGCGCACTCCGAAAGTGACTACGAGACGCGCATGAAACTCTATTGGTACGGGGACGCCTCGATGGCGATGACAAGCGACACCGATGGCGATGGAAAGACCTTCGCGGACGAGCTCACCGCGGGCCCGACGTGATTTTGGCCGCCACGGTAAAGGGCGCGCGTGAAGGCACGTGCGTCGGAATCGTGTCGGTGGGGTGCCCGCGAACTGCGGGTCGGGCGACCAAGTCGGGACAAGCCCCGAATCCCGTTGATGTCAGTTAGTTGGTTCAACAATTTACAATCGCACCCGATTGTCCAACTTGTGGCTGAAATTTCATGAAGATTATGCGCGCTTTTTTATGATAAAATATTTCCTATTATGGTAGGGAAATGTTTTGTCGCCATAACGGCGATTGTTATTGCCGCTGCGTCGCCGGCGGCATACGAGTGGGAAAATATAGGTCCGTCATCGAAGATCGGCGGAAGGATGATTTCAGCCGGCTATTTGCGCGGCAAGGTGGTGTTGCTCGATCGGCGCGACTACGGCTTGCCGGAGAACGCCGCGGCGATTCGGCAGCTGCAATCGATCTGGGTGTCCTATAAGACCAAACCGTTTGTGGTGATTGGCAGCCATCACGGCGAGTCGTCGCGCGAAAAAGTCGAGGAGAATTTGAAGACGATCGGCGTGACCTATCCGGTCTATGACGATGTTCGCCTTTCCAAGCCTGATGCCACTGAACAGGAACTTGAAATTATGCAGGCGGCCTGGGATAAAACCGAGCCGTCGATAATTGTCGTCGATTCCACGCTGCGTCGCAAACTCTATTCGGGGCGCGACGAGCGCTCCGCGCAAGGCGTGATTGGCAGCGCGTTGATGGCGGTATCGACTCCGCCTGGGCCGAAGCAGTACCAGTTTCTTCTCGACTGGGAGATTCCTAATCTGCCCGGACGGGCTTTTATCCGGCTGAAGGAATACCGTGAGCGCTTTCCAAAAGAGGCGGCAAAATTCGATGCTGAATTCGAGCGGATGCGCAGCGACAACGAAATCAAACGCCTCGCCAAACTTGTCGAACTCTCGCGCTTAGTGAAGGACCGCGATCGTTCGAGCAAGAAGTCGGCGCGCATTACGCCGGAAATTCTGGAGAAGGCGATTGAGAAATATATCGATCTCAAACAGAGCGACAATCCCAATATCGCGCAGGAGGCCAAGAACGCCATCGCCGACATAAAGTGGTCGGAGGCGACTTTGCCGAAGAAATGATCCGTAGTGGGAACAAGAGGGCTTTTTTCGAGAGGATGAAAAATATGAATGTTAAAATGATGGTGTTGTTTGCAGCCGCTACTGCGGCGTTCACGCTTCAAGCTGGCCTTTGGCGCGGCTTGACCGACGAAAACCACTATTCCGGTCCGAAGCTTTCCGAGGCTGATCTCGACGGCAAGGTGGTGATGATCGACGAATGGGGGGTTATGTGTAAACCATGTAAGGCTCTGCTGCCACAGATGCAGAAATACTACTCAGCTTTCAAGACGAAGAATTTTGTGCTAATCGGTTCGCACCGCCAAGGCCGCCAGCCCGGGGCGGTGGCCGAACTCGTCAAGGCCTATTCGCTTACCTATCCGATTTACGACAATGTGGGCTTGGCTGTTGGAGAGCCAGACAATGGCGGTGCGATTCCTTTCATCTATGTCGTCAACCACCGCGGCAGAATCGTCTATTCCGGGCGCAGTGATCGAGAGGCGATCGAAGCTGCGCAGAATGCGTTCATGGCAATCGGTCAGCCTCCATCGTTCACGGGAAGCATTATTTTTGGTAAAAAGCATCCTTACCGCTCGTTCGAAAAGCAGCTGGTGCTTGGCAAGAATATAGAGTCCGTTGAGAAAAAATTGAAGAATGAAATCAAGAAGGCTACATCCAAGACCGCCGGGGTCAAGGTGAAAGAAAACGCGCATCTGGCCGAAGAACTACTCGAGGCCATTTCCGAAGGCAAGCGGGAGATAGTCGAGGATATCGCCAGGATGAAGACATCGAATCCGTCCGAGGCGCTCAAGCTTATGGAAGGCTTCATCAAATCGTTTCCGGCTGAAGGCAAGCAATATAAGGATGAGCTTGCCAGTGTAAAAGCAGCCGCCAAGGATTATGTAGCCGAAAAGAAAGCACGTGAGTCCGCAGCGAAAAAAGCAGGGAAATAAAAAGATGGATTTTGAGAATATAACCGAGATACTCGAACGCAACGCGCGCGAATGGCCGGATGCCACCGCGCTGGTAGAAATCAACCCGCAGGAACTTGAGTCGTGCAACACAACCTGGCGGGAATATTCGCTCATCGAAAGTTCTCCAATCGAAAAATTCCGCTCGGAACTCACCTGGCGCGATTTCGAAGAAAAAGCCAATCGGTTCGCAAATTTTCTGCTCTCCCGGGGGCTGACGAAGGGCGACAAGGTTGCGATTTTGCTGATGAATTCGCTCGAGTGGCTGCCGATCTATTTTGGTGCTCTGAAGGCGGGGTGTTTGGCTGTACCGCTTAACTTCCGCTATACGGCTGAAGAAATCAAGTATTGTCTTGAGTTGTCGGAGGCCGATGTGATTGTCTTTGGTCCGGAATTCACCGGTCGCGTGGAGCAGATTGCCGGTCGAATCCCCCGCGTCAAAACCCGGCTGTATGTCGGCGAGGACTGTCCTACTTTCGCTCAGAGCTACTTTCGCCTCGTCAAATATGCTTCGTCGTCGTCGCCTGCCTTCCGCCATCGCGGCGAAGACGAAGCGGCCATTTATTTCTCTTCGGGGACGACTGGCTTTCCCAAGGCGATAGTTCTGCAGCACAAGGCGCTTTTGCATAGTTGCCGGGTCGAGCAGAACCATCACTCGCAGACGAAAGACGATGTTTTCCTCTGCATTCCTCCGCTCTACCACACGGGGGCGAAAATGCACTGGTTTGGCAGTTTTCTCGTCGGGGGCAAGGCGGTTTTGCTCAAAGGGGTCAAGCCCGAGTGGATTATCCGCTGCGTCAGTGCCGAGCGCTGCACCATCGTCTGGCTGCTTGTGCCGTGGGCGCAGGATATTCTCGATGCCATCGACCGCGGCGAGATTCGGCTGGACGAATATCATCTGACGCAATGGCGGCTTATGCATATCGGCGCCCAGCCGGTTCCTCCGGCTTTGATTCGGCGCTGGAAAGAAGTTTTTCCGCATCACGAATACGACACGAACTACGGCCTTTCCGAATCAACCGGTCCGGGAGCGGTGCATCTCGGTGTCGAGAACATCGACCATGTCGGGGCTATCGGTGTTCCTGGTTTTGGCTGGGAGGCAAAAATCGTCGATTCGTCCTTCCAGGAAGTCAAGCCAGGTTGCGTAGGCGAGTTGGCGATTAGGGGCCCGGGAGTAATGAAGGAATACTACCACAACCGCGAAGCGACGGCGGAAATCCTTAAACCCGACGGGTGGCTGCTCACTGGCGATATGGCCGAATTGCGCGATGGTTTCATCTATCTTGTCGACCGCGCGAAAGATGTTATTATCAGCGGCGGTGAAAACATCTACCCCGTGCAGATCGAGGACTTCTTGCGTGGCCACCCGGCGATCAGCGATGCGGCCGTTATCGGTCTGCCCGATTCGCGTTTGGGCGAAATAGCCGCGGCAATCGTGTCGGTCAAGCCTGGAATGAATCTCGACGAAGAAGCGCTCAACGAGTTCTGTCTCGATCTGCCGCGCTACAAGCGCCCGCGGAAGATTATCTTTGCCGATGTTCCTCGCAACCCTACAGGGAAAATCGAAAAGCCTAAACTACGCAGGTTGTATGGTGCGGCCGATCTCGTGGCCGCCCAGAACGGTATTGCCTGATGCGCGCGGTTGTCGCACTTGGTTCGAACATCGCCCCGCGAGAACGCTATCTCGCCGCGGCGATAGAGAAGCTTTCGTTGCTTCCTGGCACGCGGCTGATCGGCGAGAGTACGCCGATCGAAACCGAGCCGGTGGATGTGCCCGACGAATTCGCCGATTGCAAGTTTCTCAATCAAGCCGCGGTTTTCGAGACCGCACTCGGTCCGGACGAATTCTCGCGGCGGATGCACGAAATTGAAACCGCGCTCGGCCGTGTGCGTACGGTGCGCAATGGTCCGAGGACTATCGATTTGGATCTTGTCGATTTTGGCGGGCTGGTACGCTCGTCGCCCGAACTGATCTTGCCCCATCCGCGGGCGAAACAGCGCGACTTTGTGCTCGTGCCGTTGCAGGAATTGGGTGTAAGCCTTGATTGGACGCTGGCGGACGTGCGCCAGGAACTGCAATGCGGCAACCGCGTGGTGCTCTTCGTGCGCCATGCGGAGCGTCCGCGCATCGAGGCGGATGATACGACTTTCGGCGACCAACTGCCGCTGACCGCCGTCGGCGTGGAAACGAGTCGCGATTTCGGACGGCTTATCGCAGGCGCGGCGCGGGAGATTGCGTTCAGGGCCAGTCCCCTCCGGCGTACGGTGATGACGGCCGAGTGTATCGCCGAAGGCATGGGAATCGCTGCCCCGCGAATCATCACAGATGAGCTAATCGGCAACGGCAGCGCTTTTGTCGAAAGCGAGTTCAAGGTTTGGGAGTTGTTTCGCGACGGCAGGTTCTTCGAACATATGCGCAAGTGGCTGTCGAACGGGACGCAGTACGGGTTCAATGAACTTTACGCGGCCGCCGATCGCTTCGAGGAATACGCGCTTTCGGTTTTTTCAGCGCAACTTGGAGTTTTCGCCACCCATGATGTTTATGTGGCGGCTTTTGCCCATGCTCGCGGAGTGCGCGTCGATTTCTGCGAAGAGAATTGGCCGCGTTTTCTCGATGCGGCGGCAATTGTCGTTGAGCCGGACGGAAAAAGGCGCTATGGTTTCGTTCGAGCCGGACTTTCCGAGCATTGCCGCGGTGTTTCGGATTCATGCGCATCCGATTCGTCCAGCACGGCGGAGGGGCTTCGCGTCTGACTTTCGGCTGTGCCGTGGGTGCATGCCGCGGCGATGCGACAGTAGCCGCGCAGGACTAAAACAAGCAGCAAGGCGAGCGGACGGCGCGAGGGCAAAGGGAAGGTCGACAACGCGCGGCGCGTGGATGGCGAGGCGAGATAGGTGCGCAACAGTCTCAGACCTTCGCGCCAGTCGCTTGGACGGCGCCAGAGCGCATAGATTATTTCCATTGCCGAGAATACGCATGAGGCCGAATAGAGCGGCCAGAGGCGTCCGTGGGTGCGTGCGTCAAGCTCATCGCGTTTGGCCAACATGCGCAGTTTGTTGGTCACGCGCACCATCGAGTGGTTGTGTCGCGTGGCGGCGCCGCTTGGGCGCACGGTGTAATTGTAGAGTGCCTCGTTCAGGCAGGTCATCGAACTGGCCGAAATCAGGAATTCGCAGTTGAACATCGCATCTTCGTAAAGCACAATCGTTTCATCGAAGCGCACATTGCAGCGGCGGATTACCTCCATTCGGTAGCCGCCGCGCCAGACCGCGCCTTCTTCACGACCGGCTTGCCAGTTGCCTCTCATTCCCCAGATGCGCGCCTGATCGTTGGAATACCCGAAAAGATGCGGGAAGAATCCATCGATGATTTCGTTGGTGCTGGCATATTCGTAGACCCCCTGTAATGGGATTTTGCGCCATTCACCCCGCTCGCCGATTCGCCGCTGGTAGGCGAAAAGGCAGCAGTCGGATTGGGTTTGTTCGAGACGAGCAATCGCTCGTGAGAGCATGTTGGGCTGGGCGGTGTCATCGGGGTCGATGAAAAAGATGTAGCGCCCGCGGGCGGCATCAAGGCCGCGGTTGCGGGCGGACGATACGCCGCGGTTGGGTTGGGCGATAATCTTCAGGCGATGGTCGCGCTGGGCGGCGTTTTCGAGAATGGCTCGAGTGGCATCGGTCGAGCCATCGTCGATTGCGATAAGCTCGAAATCGGTGAACGTCTGCGCCCAGACGCTTGAGAGCGCAGCGTCGAGATAGGGCGAAGAGTTGAAGCAAGGCATGATGATGCTGGCAACTGGATCCATCAGTGAAAATTATACCAAATTGTCCCAATCCGCGCGGCAGAGAACCTGTCGCACATTTGACCCGGCAAGGTTCGTTTTGGTAAAATTTCACCGAAATTATGGTTAGAATTCCTTACTGCGAAAGTGCGCAAATATTTCAAGTCTGCAGCCACGCGGATGGTATCGAGCGAAATCAAATAGTGCAAAAACGAATTTAATACGAATTGTTACATTATGTCCGATAAAGAAATTTGGTATGTTCGCAGTGCGGAAGGGGCGGTCTACGGGCCGTCCGACCGCGAAACATTAGCGCAGTGGGCTCGCGAGGGCCGGATAGATCCGTCGGGATTTGTTTCTCAGGATCGGCTCGAGTGGATGCCTGCACAATTGATGGCCGAGCTCGAAATGACATGGATTGTCGAAGCCGAGCCCGGCAAGTTCTTCGGTCCGTTCAATCGTGAAGTAGTAATCCGTCTGGCAGCTGACGGGCAAATTCCGCCAGGAGCCACCGTTTACCGCAAGCATGAGTATGCGCCCGATGAAGATCCTCCGCCTGTGATCGAGGAAAAAATCGTCGAAGTTCCCGTCGAGGTCGAAAAGATCGTTGAGAAGATCGTCGAGAAGGAAGTGCGTGTCGAGGTTCCGGTCGAAAAGATCGTCGAGAAGATTGTCGAGAAGGAAGTGCGCGTCGAGGTTCCAGTCGAAAAGATTGTTGAGAAGATTATCGAAGTCGAGCCGCCTGCCCGCACTCAAATTGTCGATGCGGAAGTGGTCGATGCCGTCGGCGCGCAGCCGCCGCCGCCGATATTCAGGGGAATCTTCAAGGGTGCGGATCGCTCGCGGTTAGAAGCGCTTGAAGCGGCTGCCCGCCGCGAACTTTCGGCCGCCAAGCGCGGTGGAATCTCGGCCATTGGCGGTATTTTCGGAAGGAGGAGGGGATGAGCGAGGCAAAATGGTATTTGCGCACGCAGGACGAGACCTTTGGCCCGGAGACTAAGGACAGGCTGGTTGAATGGGCGCGCATGGGGCGTATCCAGCCTGGACAGGAGGTTTCCGACGATAATATTCTTTGGCGCAAGGTCGAAGATGTGCCATTTCTGGATATGCGTTTTTCGATCGATATCGGTGATGGCAATCCGCGCGGACCGTTCAACCGCGTCGCTGCCGAGACGCTGATTGCGTCCGGAAGGCTGCCGAAAACGGCGACGCTTGTTGAGACGCGAGCTCCTTTTGAAACTGTCCGGAATGCAGCGGAAGGTGCCGTCGGCGATGATATCTCCGCGCCTGCTGAGGAAACGCCGTCGGTGAAGGTGGTAGAGAAGATCGTGGAGGTTCCGGTCGAAAAGATCGTCGAGGTCGAGAAAATCGTCGAAGTCGAAAAGATCGTCGAGAAGGAAGTTCCCATCGAGGTTGAGAAGATCATCGAGAAGCGGGTTGAAGTTCCGGTCGAGGTCGAGAAGATCGTCGAGAAAGTGATTGAGAAAACGGTAGTCGATGATTCCCGTGTCAAGGAGCTTGAAGAGTTGCTCGCGACCGAGCGCAAGCACCTCGCAGAGCAGCTCGAGGCGGAACGCCGCCATACTGAAGATCTGCAGAAGCGCATGGACGCGGCGCTCAAGGCATCCGCCGAGCGCGAGATGTCCGCCCAGGAAAAAATCGTCGCCGGGGCGAAGGAGGCTTCGCTGAGGGAGACGAAATTGCGCGAACAGATCGTGGCCCTCGAGAACGAGCTGCGCCGCCTGCCGCAGTCCGCGAGCGAAATTGCCGACATTCAGAGCGCGGTTTACGCGATTATGACGGCCGAAGCATCGGAGCTTGGGGCGCTGCTCGAGGCGGAGCGCAAGGAGATGGATGAATTCCGCCGTCGTCACCAGGAGCGTGCCGACCGCTTGCTGGAGCGCCGGCGAGAACTGCTTAAGCGCGCCGGGGCGAACATTGAGGATATGACTCGGCGCTCGCTGGCCAACCATCCAGAAGATCCGCGCACGGTGCAATTGCGCAAGGAGCTCGAGGAGGTGCGCTCGGCGGCGTCGCGCCGCGAATTCGAAAGCGCGCGTAGGATCGAAGAACTTTCGGCCAGTCTCCGGCTGTGCGAGGCGGAGCAGTCGCGCGACCGCGAGAATCTTAAAGATTTAGCACAAATGCGCGACGAAATCATTCAACTCAACGAGAAACTGCAACTGCGCGAGAAGGAACTGATGGCCGAACGGCAGCGCAATGAAGATCTGCGTCAGCAACAGGCGATAAACCAGCAGACGCTTATGACCCGAATCGCGCGGCTCGAGTCGCCCTCGATTGGCTCTACCGAATCGTTTGAGACCAATCAGAGCCGCGAGGCGAAGATGGTCAAGCTGCCCAATTGGATGAGGTTCCGCCGATGACGATAGCCACTGGGCTTCTCCTTGTCGTGCTGTCGATTTGGGATTACCCCTCTCGGCAGCCGGCGCATGAGCAGTTGCGGAGTGAATTCATGCTCGCCATCCGCCGGGGCGATTTTGCGCGGATGGAATTGTGCGCCGCCAAAGGCGTTGAACTTCTGCCTGACGATCCCACCTGGCGCTACAATTTGGCTTGCGCGCTCTCGCGCGGCAACAAGCGCGAGGCGGCGATAACTGCGCTCGAGAAGGCGATAGAGCTCGGGTTTCGCGATTCAGAAGCAATCGCCTCCGACAGCGATTTCATGCCCATCGTGGATGATGCGCGTTTCCGGGACGCGGTGGAAACGGCCGCTCGCCTGAAAAACCGTCCGCTGCTCACCGGTCCGCTGGCCGTCGTTCCGGCAATGGGGTTTTTCGGTCAAATGCAGACGCTGGGCGCGCACAACCTCGGCTGGGATTTCGATGCGGGTGCGTTTGACGCGAAACTCACGCTCGTCGCGGAGGGCGCCGGCGGCAATTTGGGCGATTTGTATTTCAACCGTGACGGCGGTCATTCGCTGTTGGCGGTGACCAATTTTCCCGGGCTTACAAGGGTTCGCTTCGATGAAGAAGGTCGCTCGCGCGGGATGGATCTTGATTTTCCAAACGTCCTCTTCCCGTATCCTGTTTTCGGCAACGCCAGCCGCGCGCTTGTGAGCGGACCTTATCGCCGGTCAATTCCGCGCGCGATGATGTCCAGTCGCGCCAGATGGATGAAAACTGCGGCGCGCTTTTACGTCTCCAATCAGATTTGGGCGTTTCCGGCAGTTATGGATTATCCCAATACCGAGGTAGAGACCATTTGCTCCAATGATGTTTTCGCATCTGTCGCGCCGTATTGGATTGCCACGGCTGGGCGTAGCTGGTCCGACCAGTACTATTTGCGCGCGGCGTTAGAAATCAGCCGCTCGTTGCATGTGCTCGTGAAGAAGCAGATTGTCTCGCGCGGTCTGCTCGCGCCTACGGTGCAAACGCTTCTGCGGCGCTCGCTCAAAACCGTCGAGAAGGATGGCGACTATCTAACTTCCCGGGCACACCCAACCTGCTTCCCACGCAACGGACTCGATTTGAAACGGATGAAAGAGCTTGCTTCGTCGATGAGCATCGAAGCCATTCCCCCTGTCGCCGCCATCCGGGAGGTTGCCGGTATTGAGCCTCAGCCATCCGGTTCGTTCCCAGAGCTTACCTACGCTACGCCTTTTGCCTGGGCCGTGGTGTTGCGTTCAAGTCAGACAAATAGGGTTTTCTCGATTCGCGCCTGCGGCGCCGAAGAATACGCCTTCGCGCTTGTCCACGACGAGCGCCAGATTGCCAGTCTCGAGCGTACCGCTTCCGATTGCGCGCGCGTGACGATCGACCGGCGGAGAATGACGACGACCAACCGGGTGGATGTTGCGGTGTTTGCCCGCAATCCCGGTTCGTTCTGGGGTGCGCCAGCGTTCGTCTCGTTTGCGGTCGTAGACCCCGATGCGGTTTATTCCGATCCGGTGCTGACGCCGCGGACGGAGAACGGCCAATGAAGTTCGTTTTAGCGCCAATGGCCGGTTTTACCGACGCGGCGTTTCGCCTGATGTGCAGTCAGGGCGGAGCCGATTTGACCTACACGGAGATGGTTTCGGCGGCGGCCTTGGCCCACGGACATTCCCCGAGCGATCTGTTGCTCGAGACGATGCCTGGGGAAGGTCCGGTTGCCTGCCAGATCTTCGGCGCCGAACTAGGCGACATTGCCGCGGCCACGCGGCGTATTTCATCCGTTGCCTCGCGTTTTGTCGAGCTCAATCTCAACGCAGGCTGTCCGATGAAGAAGATTACTGCGTGCGGCGCGGGGGCTAAACTCGTTGAAGATCCCGACAAGATTGCGCGTCTGATTGCGGTGATGAAGGAGATTACCTCTTTGCCCGTCACTCTCAAAACACGTCTCGGGCCGAATCCGGCGCGGACGGCGGTGTTTGAGATTATCGACGCGGCGCAGGCTGCTGGTGTGGACGGGATTACACTGCATGCGCGATACACGAGTCAATGCCACGGCGGGATGGTGCACCTCGATCTTTTGGCCGAAGCCGTCGCCCGCGCACGGGTTCCGATCACCGGCAACGGAAGCGTGACTGATGCGAAAAGCGCCGCGGAAATGGCGCAAACCGGGGTTGACGCACTGATGATCGGCCGCGCGGCACTCGCCAATCCGTTTGTCTTTACACAACTGCGCGATGCGTTAGCCGGCCGGAATGAAAGTGCGCCGAGGGAAGATTCGATTGTGTCGTGCGCGCGCCACCTGCGGTATCTGCTTTCGTTCCGCGAACAGATAGCGCGCAATTTCCCGGCGCTACGTACGCCTTCGCCGGATGCGTTTGCCTCGGTCAAGATGCACACCCATCTTTTCCGGTATTTCAACGGCCGTCCAGGCGCGGCGGCGATGCGCGCCAGGCTCAATTCCATCCGCACGCTCCGGGAGATAAATGATATAATATCAGCTTCATGGACAAAGTAGACAAACCTATGATAGAAATTGGATCGATTGATTTCATGCCCGATTGGGCCAAGAAGGGCGCAGGGGTGACTGTTGGCAAAACGCGTCCCGAGCGCGATTCTTCCGACCGGGGCGTCCACCCCGAACGCAAGGGCGGCAAAGGCTTTGCTGCCTCTCGCCGGAATTTCCCCTCCAAACCTTTCGTTCGTGGCGCGCAGAATCGTTTCGATGCTCGCCCCGCGCCGATTGATGCCGAGGTCAAGGTTTTGCCCGAACCCAAGGCGCTGGGAACGATTATCAACAAGCTGCGGCAGGATTTCCATGCTTACAAGCTCAAGGATTTGGCGTATTTTCTTCTCGACAACCCCGCTTCGGTGCTGCTTAAGGTGACAATCAAGGATGGCACGAGATTCCACCAGTGCAAGGCGTGCGGTTTTGCTGCTGAAAATGAGGATGAGCTGGTCGAGCATATTCTTGCCGCCCATCTGGGTGATTATTACGAAAGCCGTGAAATCGAGTGCGAAGCGCCCAAGGGCAACTTTAATTGTGTGGCCAAATGTGGTTTGAGCGGAACGCTGCTCGGTCCGCCGAACATGCACGATTTCAACGAAACGGTCAAAGAGACGGCGCGCACGCGCTATCCTGAACTGTCCGAGGCTGAATACCGTTCGCACATCGAAATGGTTCGCGATCCCGAAACGATCGAAGCGTGGCGGCAAAGCGCGCTCAAGCGTCGGGTGTTTGTGGCTAAGGGCGCCGGCGAGGGTGCGGAGGAAATGACGCGCGCTCAGGCGGAAGGCGTATTTCGCCGCACGATTCTGCCGTCGCTCAAGGATGAGCCGAAAAAGTTGATGATCTCTGCGGATGCGGCAGCGAAAAGTCCATCGCGCTCGCTGCAGAAACTCTGCCGCGATGCGCTTGAAGCCGAACGCCGCGCTCCGTATGGAATGTGCTTTGCGTTGCACGGTGCCTTCCACCACCGCAAGCTCAACCTGTTCCGCGTCAACGATTCGCGCGGACCGGAGTTTGTCACCAGCGTGGAATACCGGCCGTTTGACGCGGAGCATGCGATTGCGGAGCTTTCGCGCATTGCCAATTTTATCGCGGCCAATCCCTGCCAGCCCAAGGCAGTGATTGCGCCCGACGCTGAAACTCAAAAACACTTAAACTGGTTGGCTTCCACTGGTCATGTGGTGGCGTTCACCAACGGTGTTTTTTCGCCGGTCGAGAAATTTCCAAAATACGGCCCGCAGTGGCAAAAGCCAATTGCCGCGCGGGCCGTTGAGCTCGCGCCCGAGTCCGCAGTTGAGTCTGCGTCCGAGCCTGCGCCCGTTTCCGGGGCCGTTGAAGAGAGTATAGTTGCCGAGGAGAAGAAAGATGAAACTGCCCCTGTCGTGGTTGAATGATTACGTAAAGATTGACGATATCGAGCCGCACGAACTTGCCGAGAAGCTTACCCGTGCTGGATTGCAGGTTGAGTCGGTGGAAACCGTGGGCGGAACTCCGCTTTCAGATCTTATCGTTGTTGCCGAGATTGTCGAATGCCGTCCCCATCCCGATTCCGACCATTTGCACATCTGCACGCTTTGCGACGGCAAGGAATCCTTTCAGGTCGTGTGCGGCGCGCCGAACGCGCGGCAGGGAATCAAGACCGCGCTGGCGAAAATCGGCGCGTTGATTCCTGAGGGTGGCTTCAAGATCAAGAAGGGCAAGTTGCGCGGGGTTGAATCGTTCGGGATGTGCTGTTCGGAGAAGGAACTGCATATCGGGCAGGGCAACGCCGGCATTATCGAGTTTCCCGCCAACGCGCCGCTGGGCGCGCGAGTTGCGGATGTCTCCGCTGTGGAAAAGCCAGAGGTTGTCTTTGATATTGAAGTTACCTGGAACCGTCCCGACGCGCTTTCGGTGGTCGGCATTGCTCGGGAATATGCTGCTCTGCTAAATCGTCCGCTCCGGTTGCCGCCGGTGGATTTCGTCGAGGATAGTGTCGATGTGGCCGATGAAGTCAAGGTGGTCGTGGAGAACCCACGCAAATGTCCGCGCTACACCGCGCGGGTGGTGACTTCGATGATTCCTGACGCGCCCTCGCCGGAATTGATGGCCAAGCGGCTGGAGCTTGCTGGCGTCAGAAGCATTTCCCTGGCGGTCGATGTAACCAATTACGTAATGCTCGAGCTTGGTCAGCCTCTGCACGCCTTCGATCACACCAAGCTGGAAAATCGCACGATTGTCGTGCGTGATGCGCGTGAAGGCGAGACAATTGTCACGCTCGACGGGGTGGAGCGCAAGCTTGATCCGTCGATGCTGGTTATCTGTGATTCCGAAAAACCCGGCGCGGTGGCCGGTATCATGGGCGGCGAGAATTCGGGTATCGCCCCTGGAACTGCAACGGTGATGCTCGAGTCGGCGTTGTTCGATCCGGTTTCGACCAAGTTCACCGCCGGCAAGCTGGGGCTGGCGAGTGAAGCGAGCTACCGGTACATCCGTGGCGTTGACAAAGATCTGGCCGATTTCGCCAGCCGCCGCGCGGCACATCTTCTGCAGCAATACGGCGAGGCTAAAATCGCCCGCGGTGTGATTGATTGCGATGCTCGTGAGCGTCCGTTGAACGCCGATGTTGCGCTTGATTTCGACCGTGCCCGCCGGCTTATCGGCATTCCCATCGGCAACGACGCAATGGTGGCTATACTCGCCGCTCTTGGGGTAGAGCCGCGCGTCAAAGGGCCGTATGCGGCGATTCCGAAAGTAGATTTCGCCATACCGAGTTGGCGCTACGACTTGAGCCTCGAAGCCGATCTCGTCGAGGAGATTGCGCGCATCTACGGGCTTGACAACATCCCCGACACGATGCCTTCGGCTCCGTCGATTTCCAATCTTGATGATTCGCCGTTCAAGGCGGTCAGGCGCGTGCGCGAGCTCTGCTTGGCGCTTGGATTTTCAGAGGCCATGCACTACAGCTTCCTTTCCCGGAAGGAACTTGACGACTTTGATTCGCGCCACGCCGCCGATCGGCTGGTCATTCCCGATCCGGTCTCGGCGGAATATGGCGTGATGCGCGATTCGCTGCTGCCGCAGTTGATGGCGAGCCTCGGGCGCAATGCGGCCCATCAGACCAGCGGCGCGATGCTTTTTGAGATAGGCAAGGTTTTTTCCAACGCTGGGGGAAATCCGTCCGAGCAGGAGCGCATCGCGCTTGGCTTTGTCGGGCCCGTCGGCCGCGAAGCACTGCGAAAAACTGCTGCAGTTTCCGAGGAGGAATCCGTCCTTTGGCTTAAGGGAGCGGTTGAAGAGCTCATAAACAAGCTGCATGCCGGAAGAGTTGAATTCGTCGCTTGCGACCATCCGGCGTTTGCCGCCGGTGCTTCGCTGGCGGTGAAGCTTAACGGACGCGAAATCGGCGTCATGGGAGCGCTTTCGGCGCGGCTGCGCCATCCCTATCGGCTTACTACGCAAATGGCGCTTTGCGAAATGGAACTTCCGCGGCTCGTCAAGAAGGTGCGCGCAACCGGAAAGGTGTCGGCCGTGCCGCAATACCCGGCGGTTCGGCGCGACATCGCGTTGCTTGCTGGCAAGGGCGTTACCCACGAGTCCATCGTCGACATCATCCGTCGGTCTGGCGGCAAGGAATTGACGAAAATCGAGCTCTTTGATATATTTAAACTAAAAGATGTCAAGGACGGGACTCGTTCGCTCGCGTATGCGCTTGAGTTTCGCTCTCCCGAGCGAACCTTGACCGATGAGGAGGTTGGCAAAACCTTCCAGCGCATCGTCGATGCCCTCAAGGCGAGTGCTGGTATAGAAGTGAGGGAGAGTTGATTTTAAAGGACGTGGGTCCTGGGTTGCTCGCGGATTAAGCAGACTTTTCTCTGACCGACATTTTAAGATAGGGGCTTTGCGGCCTACTAGTTGGAACAAGGGTTCCGGGGACTCTGTGCTACGGCAGCGTGGGATCTTTTATTTGATGATGAAGAAAACGACAGCAGCGGCGCTGATTGCCATGGTGGTTCTCGTTGGGGGGCTTTTCGCCGCGCCTGCCCGCTCGGTGCAGGTTAGGAGCGCCTTCCCCCGGCCGCCCCAGCAGGCTGCGCAAGCGCTCAAGGTGACGGCGGGCAAGCCGTTTTCCTCCGGCTACGTGTTTGTCGACGGGCGCTATCTCGCCCCGCCATACAAGGTCGAGCGCTATGGCACGGTAATTCGCATCAACGGCTGTCAGGTGACAAGGGAAATCGTCCCTTGGAGTGAATTCGTCAAAACGCAGGCCGGCTTCACGGCCGTAAAATCGGAAGCTCCCGATGAAGGCGAGGACGAATCTGCCGAAGGGGAAACCCCAGCGGACAGCGCCGAACCCGAGGAAGAGGAGGAAGAGGAAGTCGACGAGGACGACAGCACGCTCGACGATCTTTTTGACGATTCGGCAGGGGAGAAAAAGCCGGCAGCGAAAAAGAAGCCGGTCAAGGATAAGAAGCCCAAGAAGCGTAAGCCTCAGGCCAAGATCACCTATTCCTTCGCAGGCGAGTTCACGCCGAATGAGAAGACCAAGGCGATGGTTGACAAGATCAATCGCATCCGTACCAAGATCGACAGCCAGTTGCGGGCAGGCGGATATTATTTCTTCGGCTCGCGATACTCTACGCTCAACGGCGATGCCGGTGCGGCCAAGCGACTCGCCGAAAAGCTTCCGGTGGTGATGCAGAAATATTCCGAGCGCGGCGAATTTGCCGCGGCCATCCGTTCCGCCGGCTTCACCTACTTCCCGGTGGCGCTTGTCGACGATCTGTTCAAAAACCGCTTCGCCTACATCCAGCTACTCGAGCGCCGCAAGAAAGATCTTCAACAAAACCAATGGCAGAAACTGCTGGTAGATTGAATGCGACCATTCTCATTCCGGCCTACAATCCGGACGAGAAACTGCTGCGGTTGCTACCGCAGCTCAAGGAGCAGTTCTCGCGTATCGTGCTTGTGGACGACGGCCCCACCCGCGGTCAGGAAATTTTCGCCGCCGCCGCCGGTTATGTCGAGAAGATTCTCGTGCACGAGCGCAACCGCGGCAAGGGCGCGGCGCTCAAAACGGGGCTGCGCTACATTGGCGGAACCTCCGATGTAATAACCGCCGATGCCGATGGACAGCACACCTGCGAGGATATTGTCCGGGTTGCCATCGCGCTCGCGAGCCACCGCAAGGGACTGGTGCTCGGTTCGCGCGCCTTTGCCGGGCGCGTGCCGTTACGCAGCCGGTTTGGCAATGTGTGGACGCGTTATTTCTTCTTTCTGATGACGGGCTTGATGGTGCGCGACACGCAGACTGGGCTTAGGGGGATTCCTGCTGGGCTCGTCGAGCGAATCGCATCTATTCCCGGCGAGCGCTACGAATACGAAATGGCGATGCTGGCCGACGCCAAGCATCATGAGGAGAAGCCTTTCGAGGTTCCCATCGCCACAATCTATATTGAAGAGAACCGCGCCAGCCATTTTAATCCACTGCTGGATACGATACGCATCTACCGTTCGCTGTTCCAGTTCTGCCTTTCGTCGGTGCTCTCGTTTCTGCTCGACAACGGGATTTTCGCTGCGATAATTTGGATGCTGTCATCGAAGGAAACGGCGCGGCGCGACGACATTCTTGTGGCGATGGCCTTGTCCCGGGCGGTTTCATCACATTTCAATTACCTCTACAATCGTTTCGTAGTTTTCAGCGACCGCAAGCGAAATTCCACCCGCCACCGCAGCTATTACAGTTATTTCGGGCTGGTAGTCGTAATTGCGCTGGCGAGTTATGTGCTCACCGAAGGCTCGGCCGAGTTTTTCGACATCAAGGGCGTTGCCATCACAGCGGTCAAGATTGTCGCGGATGTGGTGCTTTTCTTCGCCAGTTATTTCATTCAACGCAAGTTTATTTTCCGGAAGGGGTGAGGATATGGGTCGTGGTCGCAAGCCGATTTTCGCCATTATTCTGGCCGGCGGTTCCGGCGAGCGGTTCTGGCCGCTCTCCTCTCCGAAGCGTCCCAAACAATTTCTCAAGATATTCGGCGGCAAGTCGCTCATCCGTCAGGCGATGGAGCGGGTGCTGCCGGTTGTTCCGGTTGCGAACATTATCGTCATCACGGCCAAGACGCTCGCTGCAGCCACTCGCGCCGAACTGCCCGAACTGCCGCGCGAAAACGTGATTCTGGAACCTTGCCGGAAGAATACCGCCAGCGCGATCGCCACCGCCTTGGGCGAGGTTCTGCGTCGCGGCGGCGAGGACGCGCTGGCCATAACGCTTACAGCCGATCAGCTGATGAAAAAGCCAGGCGTGTTCCGTTCGTTGCTCGTCAAATCCCTCGGAGTTGCCGCGCGCAAGGATGTGATAGTCACGCTCGGCGTCAAGCCCACCTACCCTGCGACCGGTTTCGGCTACATCGACCGCGAGCGAAAAATCTTTGTCGAAAAGCCAGATGCCACGACTGCCGCGAGGTATCTAAAATCAGGCAAATACTTGTGGAACGCGGGTATGTTCATTTTCCGCGCCGGCGCGCTCGCGGCAATCCTCGAAGAGCTCTCGCCCGAGTTGTATAATCTGTCGCTGGCCGTTTCGAAGGCGCCTTCGGCGAGCCGGGTTTTACGGCGGCTGTATCCAACGCTGACTTCAGTCTCGTTCGACTATGCCGTGATGGAGCGTACGCGGGCCATAGAAGTTGTCAGTGGCGATTTCGGCTGGGACGATGTCGGCGGCTACGCGGCACTGGCCGCGCATTTGCCGGCAGACGCGCAGGGCAACATTCGCTTGGGCAAAACCCGTCTGCTCGAATGCACTGGCTGCACGCTGCTCGGAGACGGGGTTCGGGTCTCGGCCTTCGGTCTTGAAAACATCGTCATCGCCTCTTGCGGCGACGAAGTGCTGGTAATGCCGAAATCGCGTTCGACCGAACTCAAGCGCCTGTTCGAGGTGCTTCCCGCAGGTTTGGCCAAGATAATCTCAAAGTGATTCTTTTCTCTCTTCGAGGCCGAGCGCTTTGAGCGCAGGACACACTTCGCCAGAATCGGGGTTTTGCCATGCAAACGGGAAGGTGCGGCACTTCCCAGGTTTGACAGGATTGATGCGGCAGAGATTTGCGTCGCTTAAATAGGCGCAAGCACCGTCAGGACGGCTCTTGAGCACCAGTCCGCGTCGATCGGGAGCAAGGTCGGTTTCGCGGGCGATGAAATCTTCCTGCGTCATGCCGAGAAAAGCGGCAATAGCTTCGATTTCGGCGGAAGAAACCCGGACAATCCCGCCGGGAATTCGGCAGCATTCGCCGCAACGACGGCAATGGAAAGCGGTACAGTCGATTTTCATGCTTTGTCAGCGCCAGTGCGCAAGCTGCGGCAATGCTTTTGCCATTGCCGCAGCGTCATGCCGGTTTTGGACTTGAATACGCGTCTGAAAGTGGTGTCTGAAGCGTAGCCGCATTCGCCGGCGACCGCGTCAATCCGTTGCCGAGGATTGGCAAGCAGTCGTTTGGCGTTTTCGATACGCACGGCCTGGATTTCGCCGAGGATGGAACGGCCGGTAGCGTTGCGGAAGCGAATCTCGGCCAGTCGCCGCGAACAATCGAAGACCCCGAGCACATCCTTAGCCGTCAGTCCCTTGCAGGCGCGGGCGCGAATCGTCTCCGCAGCCCGCAGTGCTGCGCGGTCGGTTTTCAGAAATATTCGCGAGGAATTGCGACAGGTAAGCATTGCCGGAGGCATGCTTTCCATTGGCTTGCCCTCGAGCTTGCCGTGCAACAAGGCATGCAGTATTTCGGCGGCGCGATAGCCCGATGCCTTGAAATTGAGCTTGATGCTGCTCAAGGTTGGATTCACACCTTCGCAGAGTTTGTCGTCGTCGTCAACTCCAACGACGGTGCACTCGAACGGAACCTCCACTCCGGCGATGCGGCAGGCGTTGAGAAAGTGGCTGGCGATGCGGTCGTTGGCGGCCAAAATGCCGCACGGTTTTGGCAGGCTGAGCGCCCATTTGCCCATTTCCCGCTGAAGTTCTTGTATTGACAATCCCAGACGCGACGGGACGAACACTTGGAGCGCGATGCCGCGCCGGGACATTATTTTCGAGAAGGTGAAAAATCGGTTTTCGCTCCAGATGCGGCGCTGTGGCCATGGAACAAATCCGCAGGCGGCCAGATTGCGTTTTAATAGTTCGCGTGCGGCCAGTTCCGCCACGCGGGACGAATCGGTGATTACGGTTGCGTATTTTTCAATTCCCGTTGGTGGAAAGGAATCGAGCAAAACCGTGCTTTCCGGAGAAAAGAGGCTTGCATCGTATTCTTCGATTCCGTTGATAGGACT
>CALYTX010000005.1 GCA_945487985.1 uncultured Verrucomicrobiota bacterium
TTCAAGGCGGCGATTGCTGCCGATTGGGCTGGCGACGAGGTTAAGAGCCGCGACTTTCTGGCCTATTATCTCGACAAGGAAAAAGGCAACACCCCCGAAACGCGCCGAGCACTCGTGAGGTTGTGTCTTGCCGGTGGCAGTCCCAAGTATTACGAACGCTACCTGTCGAGCGCCCCGCACGATCTCGATGCGCTGTTTGTGGGTCTCAAGCAGTTGGAGCGCTTCGTCAACGAGGGCAAAAGCCGCGACTACCTCGCCCAGATGCAGATGCTGATCGACACCTTCCCGGAAGGGGGAGAGTTCGACGCGATCGTGCGTTTGATCAGCTGGTCGGTGCACGAAACGAACATTCTGGGCATTTCCGACGGCAAACTGGCGATCAAGGCGCTGACGCGTTCGAACAAGTGGAAGATGACTCCGCGCGCCAGCTCGTTCATCGCGCACTATCTCCGGCGCGGCATGTTCCACCAGGAGTTCTTCGACCTCTACCGCTCCAATCGCGCTCATGCCTGGCCCAAGGACATGCTTGAGCGGCTGGCCAACAGCCCCACTACGCCCGAGGATACCGGTGTGGAGATCGTACGCCACATCCTCGAGCTCTACGGTATCGACCGCAAGAAGCCTGAGCAGTATCTCGGACGCTTCTCCCGGCTGCAGAAGCAGTCAACTTGGATGTCGGTGATCACCGATTCCAAGAACGGCAAGTATCCGGAGAAGCCTGTCGGGACGATGTGGGCGGCGAACTCCAAGCTGCAGAGCTGGGTCAACGATTATCGCGCGAAAAAGTTCAACGACAAGCCCGAGGAGGCGATGCAGCGCGCCGCGGAGGTGTTCAAGGGTCACCAACTCTGGGAGTTCGAGGATATCCATGCGATGCGGGCCTTCTGCGAGGGTGCTTCGCGCATTGCGCAGTCCAGCCCCGCCGCCGCCAAGCTCTATCCATTTGAAGGCTTCGCCCAGTGGGCGTTCGAGCGTCCGTACTACGATTACGATTACGGCATGTACTCCTGGGTGCTCAGGGCCTACGAGGCGGCCGGGAATCTCAAGGGCGGCTTCGATCGCATCGTCAAGGCTGCCGATAATGCGACAACCGCCGCGGGCGCGGCTTCCAAGCGGCTGGCGTATGCGGCTTGCGCCGAGAAGGAAGGCAACTGGAAAACATACCTGACCGACGCCTGGTACGATTGGAACAAGAAAACCCTTTGCCTGCCGTCGGCCGAGCGCGACCGGTTGGCCTGGGGAATGATGATAGTCAAGCGATTCGCTAAGGCTCCCGTGCCTGAACTGGTGTGCGTTCCGGATTTGTTCGGCATCAGCTGGGAAGCGTACTGGCGATGCGAAGATGGCGCGCGCCAGAGCAAGCGCGAGATGAACGAAGACGAGAAGAAATACCGCGCTCGGGTGGACGAGCTTCTGATGATGGCGGGAGTCGGCGTGTATCCCAACGGGTTCAGGCGCGTGCAGTGTCCGTGGGGCATCCAGGTGCCGGTCGACGTTCCGCTCTACCGCTCCGTGAACAAAGACCCCCGCGGCAAGACGGTGCCGCTACTGGCGGCCTCGACGGTGAAGCTGTCGCGCGGCGAGTGGCGCGACATAGCCAACACCTGCACCAATCTGATGGCCAACGACCGTGTGGAGATTGCATATCTGCTCGCCTCGCGCCACCGCGACATCGACAAAATCGCCGAGTTGCAGAAGATCCGCACCGAGGCGGCCGGTCTCATGCCCGGGCTTTACCCGGTCAACGACAAGGATCCGGCCTATCCGCTTTACGTGGCGGCCGACGCGCTCGCGCGCAACAATCCCGAGCGCGCGTGGACGCTGCTTTCGGCCAACACGAAGACGTTCGACAAGGATCCAATGCGCTACCAGCCCCAGTTCGCGCTCTGGGCGCTTGAGCAGTACCGCAAGGTGCGCGGCCCGAACGATGCCTTGCGCGACAAGGCGTGGGAACACGTCGAGACGCTGCTGCAGAAGGAGTCGTCGTTCCCGGCCGAGATCGCCGCGGGACTGTTCCTCGTGCGCGCGGAAATCGCCGAGGACCGCCTGCAATACGAAATCGCCCATGCAGGCTACCAGGCGCTGCGCAACCACGCCCAGTACAAGACGACGAAGGCCGGGCGGCAGGCGATGTTCAAGGACGTGGATTTGCTTTTGACGATGGGCTCTGCCGACAGCGCCGCGCAGACCGCCGAACAGTGGATAACTGTGCCCGAGGACGACGTGCGCGCCCAAGGCCACTACGTGCTTGCGAAAATTGCCTTCCAGCGCAAGGACTACGACGAAACGCGCAAGGAGCTCGACAAGGTGTTCGAGATCGACTTCACCCACGCCGAGGCGCGGCTGCTGCAGGGCGAATGGAAACTCGCCACCAACTACGAAGTGGACGACACGCAGGTCCTTCTTGGCGACCTGGCCGACCGTTCGGCGATCCGTCCGGGCCAGCCGCTTTCGATTTCGGTGCAGGACAAGAACCTTGCTGTCGCCGGCGGCGGATCGTCGATTCCGGTTGTCGTGACAACGAGTTCTGGCAAGGATTCGGAAAAGGTGTTGTTGTATCCCGGCACTCGCGACCCCTCGCTGTTCCGTGGCGCCATTGACACGGTGCTGGGCGTCGTCAAGCCGGGCAACTCGACGCTGGAACTTTGCGGCGACGATACCGTTTCCTACCGGATCGATCCTGTTTATCTCGAAGGCCGCGGGTTGCCCGCCGACAAACCGAAAAATTTGACGGTGGTGGACGATGCCGACATGATGGTTGGAACGGGCAAGGAGAGAGAGACGATTAAGCCCGGCCTGCCGCTATATGTGCGGCTCGTCGACCGCGACCGTTCGCGCAAGGACGGCGGTTCAAAAGTGACCGTCGAGGTGATGACCACCTCTGGTGATCGCATCCCCGCAGCAGAGCTGTTTGAGGAGGCGCCGTGCACGGGAGTTTTTACCGGTCAAATCAAAACCGCATTGCCGCCACCACGCGCTTTCGCGAGCGATTCGACCTCTGGAATGGGTCCGCAGGACCTGGTCAGCAAGACGCGTTCCGGCGAGTGGCGGTCGCTTGAGGACGGCGAAAAGCCGAAGTTCGTCGGGGTGGATACGATGAACAGCCACTTGGTTGCGACGGCCGCCATTGAGCTGGGTTCTCCCGAGACAATTGCCCGGCTGCGGCTTTTCGGCACGCTTTACGGCGAGGAGATGCTGTTGGGTACTTATCCAGCGGAAAGCGCCGAATCGCGCCGGGGCATTCACATGCTTTCGACCGCGTCAAACGCGCGCGACCGCACTGATTTCATGCGGGAGATCTCCAAAAAAATCGTAACCCCCATGCCCCAGGAGAAGTGGGGGGTCAATCGCACTTTGGGCGGCCACAACGGTATGAAGCATATTGTGCGCGGAACGGTTTTCGTGCCGCAGGATATGATGTTGCGGCTGCGCTTGAAGCAAACCAACCCCGATGCGAAAAACCCGAACGATACATGGCGCTGGATGCAGATGGATTTCTATATCGACGGCACGCGCGTGATTGGCGGTTTCGGCCATTGGGATATGGCTGCGAAATCGCGCGCGCATTCGGTGTTGATTGATCAAGGTATCCACGATTTCGAAATTTACGCTTCGACCAGCCGCGCCACCGACTCGTTTGAAATTTGTTACGAGGATGAAAATAGCGGGGAACTCGTTTCGTTGCCGCAAGACTGGACCGACGAGAAGGCGCATCCGGAACTGCTCGCACGCCTTACCGACAAGTGCAAGATCGTCCGCGGCAAAACCGGCTTTTCGGCGCAGTTTGCCGAGCCCGAGCGGCTGCGCACGCTGCGCTGGGAATTCTCCGATTTCACCGGCAAGTCGGTGTCGGCCTCGAAGCTTTTCGTGACCGACAAGGCAGGCAAGCAGATCATCCCCGCCGAGCACGACTATACCGAGGCGTTGAGCAACGACACGCTTGAGATTGCTCCGGGTGATACGATCACCGTCACCTACGAGGATAATGTTACTTCCTCTGGGCGTTCGCGCGCGGTCGAGAAGCAGATCGACTCGGCGTTCTTCAACGGCGAGATTGCGTTCCTCTATGAAGAACTCGAGGAAGGGCGCGGCGGCCGCATGGAAAGCAAGATGTATCCGGCCTATCGCATTGCGCCTGGCGATACGGTCTTTGTGAGCGTGACCGACCAGGACCTTGATGTCACCAAGGGCATCGATCAGGTCAAGATCGTGGTCGAAACGACCTCAGGCAGAAAGATCGCTCTTTATGCGCGCGAGCGCGGCAAAGAGGAGAAGGATGGTTCGATTGTGGTCGAGCCGCGCAATGCAGGCGTGTTCTATGCGCAGATCCGCACCTCGCCGCCACCGGAGGACGGTGCATCGCTGCCTTCGGACACGATTGCCCTTGGTAAGGGCGAGGGGCTTTTGGCGGCATATCGAGATGACGACAACACCGACCCCGGCGTGCCGGTTATCCGTAAGGCAAAGGTTGTTGCGGTGCCGAACATGCCGTGTCGGCTCAATCTCGCCAGCACCTGGAGCGAGCGCGTCCCCGACAAGTCGCCTGAGGGGATGGTCAAGTTGCTGACGATTCGCCGCCGGAGCGAATCGGCGGCGGCTACGGATGTCTGGCGCACGAGCTGTTTCGGGGAGTTTCCGCCTGCCGACGAGCCTGCGGGCAAGGCGGTGGTCACTCCCGAGACGGGAATTCCGGTCTCTCTCTACGCGCCGTCGCTGCTGCGCCATGAAGGCAGCACGGTGATGGTGAAAATCGCCACTGCCAGCGAAATCGCAACGGCCAAGGCCGAGGAACGCGATGTGGAGTGGAGCGAGGGCAAGCTGAGATTGAAGATGCCTTCCTCGAATGCGAAGATTAAGTCCTCCGGGGCTCTTTCGCTTGCCAAGAAAAAACTTCCCGATACGCTTTACGGAGTTATCGATCTCTATTCGTCGGCCGCCGAAGAGCGCGCAGCCGAGGCGGAAGACGAGAATTACAGCTACGAAGATGAACTTCCCGATCCCATCGACTTAAAGGCGGGCGATGAACTGGTTGTGCGCTGCGTAAACGAGGACGACGAGGTTATCGCCGAGGCTAAAGCGTCAATCGGCACCACCGGCTGGATCGGTCTTGCCGATGCGACCTATGAGGCTAACAATCCCGTGGTGCATCTTGGCGAGTCGTTCCATGTGATGGTGGTCGATCCCGATCGCGACCAAACCGACGAGCAGGACGAAATCACCGTCAAGGTAGAGTCCAAGCGGGGGCTCTCGCGAGAGTTGACTTTGCGCGAAACGATGCCTCGAAGCGGCGTCTTTACCGGTCCGCTCACGCCGACAATCGACACGCCGGTCGAGGGGACGGCGGGTGCTGCCGACGCAGCTAAGCCTGCGCCTGCCGTCGCCGATGGAGGCGAGGCCGAGGGCGAAGAAACGGACGGCGAGCAGGGCGAAGAGGATGGCGGCGAGGAAGAAAAGGACGAGCCCTCCACGACAATTCCATCGGGCTACGGCGACGAACTGACCTTCTCCTATGATGATGTTCTCGTAGGGCTGAACGGGACAGCGGGCGTGCGCACAGTGGTGGGCAAGGTGCGGCCTGGTTCCGACGGTGCGGTGAGAGCGTATTCCAAGCGCTTCCGCGATGCCGATCAGGCGGTATTGGTGCAGTTCCGCTTGGCCGAGTGCCTTTTCGAGATGGCCAAGGATTATCGTAAACTTAAAAATCCCGAGAAATCCGCCGCCGTCATTGCCGATGGACGGAAGATTCTCGAGGCGGCGTTGCGAGATTATCCCAACACGGCCCACGCTGCCGAAGGTGAATTCCTGCTGGCCAACCTCTATGAGCAGCTCGCCGAGGAAGAGCGTCAGGCGCGCAAGCAGCGCGAGAAGGATGGCGAGGATTTGACGAACGAGCCCGACAAGGCCGATCCGCTCTACCGCGAGGCTACCGCCCGCTTCTCGGCTATTCTTTCGGCGTGGCCGGAGGGCGAATATGCCGCGCGCAGCCAGTATCATAAGGCGCTGTGCCTCGAGCGGCTGGGCGACTTCTCGCGCGCCGGCGAAGAATACGTCAAGATGACCTATCTCTTCCCGGAATCGCCGCTGGTGGGCGATGCATCGGTGCGGTTGGCCTCCTACTACTATTCAAAGGAGCAACGCTATGATATCGCTGGCAAGATCTACACTTCCTTCCGCAACCGCTTCCCTGCCCACCCGCAGGCGCCCAACGCGCTGTTTATGGGCGGACAATGCCTTGTAAAGCAGGCCGAGATGCTCGCTGCCGATCAGAAGAAAACCCCCGGCAAGCCTGCGCTTATCGCCGACGCCTACAAAGACGCAGTGGTCAATTTCGTCTCGCTGGTTGATAATTACAAGGATATCTCCAACAAGGAACTGCTCGCACAAGGGCTCTATTGGGCTGGCGATGTTAGCTTCCGGCTCAAGGACTATCCTAACGCTTATATTTATCTCAAGCGCACGACCTTTGAGTACCCAGAATCGAAATGGGCTCGCTATGCCCGCGGCATGCTGTTGCAGGAGGCGTCGGCGTTTTCAGAGGTTGCGCAATAAGAAAGCGGATAGGAACAGAAGCTGAAATGAACAGAGTTGCATTTTTCTCACTGGCGATTCTCGGCGCGATGCCGCTCGCTGCTGCCGAGCGCATCGGCGATTGGTATGTGAACGTGCCTGCGGAGATTCTCAAGAAAATGTCGATGAGTGAACGCACTTGCGCCGAGCGCGCGCTCAAGCAGCTTGATGCTGGCGGCGCGCGCGCTGCCGCCAACGAGTGGAAGCGTTTTAGCACCGAGTTCATCACGACCGCGTCCGAGGAAGCCGCCGCGTGGGCGTCGTTCTTCCAGGCGTACTCGCTTTGCCGGGCGAAGGACACTTTCAAAGCAATCGAGCTTTTCTCCGAGACGATCGAACTCTATCCCGAATCGAAGGCTTCGTGCGCGGCGCTGTTCTTCCGCGGTCAGGCGCAGAGCAGCAACGGGCAGACCCAGAAGGCGCTGGCAGACTATCGCGAACTGGTCGACAACGAACAGTTCGCCGACCATCCGCTCGCCTATGCCGCGCGCAACCGGTTGGCGTGGAGCAGCCTGCAGAACGGAAAGCTCGAAGCGGCGATGGACGATTGGCGGGCAGTGACCGCGCTCAAGCGCGACGCCAACCGCAGCGAGTGGGATTCCGCAAACCGCAACCTGGCCCTTATCGAAAGCCTGACCGACCCCGCAGCCAAGCTGGGCGATTTGGTCGCTAAATATTCCGACAAGCCGCAGAAAGGCGTCGAAGCGATTCGCAATTGGCGCAACGATCTGTGGTGGCATGTGTGGAACGACCAGCCAGTGGCCCACGCCTATTTTCAGAATCACAAGGGAAAAGCCAAGGATGTGCGCAGTGCGCAGATTGTTTTTCTCGCCAAAATGACGAAGCGCTTCGAGTCCGACGCCGCGGCAATCTACAAGGCTGCCGGCGCGGAGTGGGAATTCATAATGACCAACTTTGACGCTACAATCGCGTTGGCGCCCAAGTCGATTGAAAAGATGATTGACAAGGCCGGCGGCGAAGTTCGCAAAACCGCCGACAAGCAGGTGCAGAGTGAGCGAGCGATCGCCTTTATCGGCAAGTTGCGTTCGCTCAGACGCATTGCGGAGGCCAAATTGTTTCTCGACCTGATTGCCGACCCGGTTAAGCGCGCCTGGACCGCCGCCGACCTTGGCTGGGCCGCACGCGACGGTAATTACATCGTCGAGAGCCTCAAACCCCTCGAGGCTATGCCCGATCCAGGGGTCGCCGATTCGGCCAAGCGCAATCATGCCAAATGCTGCCAGGAAATCCTGCGCGACTACGATACAGCCATTAAACTTTATGAAGAGGCGCCGCAGCCTCCAAGCACGCTCTGGCTGGTGGCTGAATGCCATCGTTTGGCTGGGCGCAAGCCTAAGGCGCAGGCGACGCTCGATGAAATCTGCAGCATGTTCCCGAACGATGCGGCCAACGCCATGCTCCGTAAGGGCGACTGGTACCGCGACGATGGCGACAAGAAAAACGCCATCGGCTGCTACCGGCGCATTATGGCTCACGCCGAATGGAAGAAGTCGGGTGCCTCTTCACAGGCCCACCAGCGGCTCGAGGCCTTCGGCATCGGCACTGGCGGAGCGGTTCTCAACGATGTGCACTGATCCCAGACGATTTTGGAGGAGACGACAAGATGAAGAAAATAGCTGTATTGCTCGTGTTGACCGGCTTGGCCGCCGCCCTGTCCGCGGCGCCGGATAACGGAAAAGCGGAAAAGCCATCCGCGTCCTCGTCAGCCGGTGATCGCGCCGCCAGGCAGGCCGACGCTCGCGCCAAGCGTATGATCCAGCAGGCGCTGTCGACCCTTCAAGAGGGCGAGGAGGAGCGTGCGCTCGGAATGCTCGAGGCGATTCCGAAGTTGTTCCCCGATTCGCAGTATCGCTTCAACGCATGGCTGGAGCTCGGCCGCGCCCATCTGGCGAAGGGGCGCAATGACGAGTCGCTCGTGGCCTTGCGCAAGGCAACTGGTTCGTCGCTGACGGATGTCAAGGCCGAATCGTTCCTGCTTCAGGCCAAGGTGCAGCTTGCTGCCGCCCGCGACAGCGAAGCATCCATGCTTTTGCGCCGTATCACCACCGATTTTCCAGATTCGCTTTTTGCCAACGACGCCTGGTTTGAGATCGGGCAAATCCACTTTAAGGCCAAACGGTGGGTTCGCGCTCAAGAGGCCTTCCGCCGCGTCGGCACGGCCATACCCAAGGTGAAGAACAAGCCAGAAGACGGTGAGGGTTCCGATTCCGTCGATGAGACGTCGGGGAAGGGGCAACGCGCTACCATCAACGCGCCGGTTTACGCCGAGGCTGGACAGCGGCTTTACGTCTGCGTTGACGACCGCGATATAGCCGTGGCCGCGGCGATGGGCAGCAAGATG
Organism: uncultured Verrucomicrobiota bacterium; assembly: GCA_945487985.1. Lineage (GTDB taxonomy): Bacteria > Verrucomicrobiota > Kiritimatiellia > RFP12 > UBA1067 > UBA1067. Next base: position 8,930 of record CALYTX010000005.1, read on the forward strand.
AAGGTGGTAGCGAAGTCCGCCTCGGGCGATAGCGAGGAACTCGAACTTAAGCCGTTCGGAACGGACGGGCTTTCCGCACTTGCCTCGGTACCGACTTCTTCGAATTTGTCGAAGCCCAACGACGGACTGCTCACCGTTCAGGGCGGAGAGGTCGTGACCGTGGTTTATGTCGACGAGGCTTCTTCCGACGGCTCCAAGAATGTTGCTCTGAGCGCGCCGGTCAAGATCGTCTCTTCGGCAGTGCTGGCGGTGATGGACGGTGCGTACCGGCAAAATGTTAAGGGCGTGTTCGTCGGCAATCCGGCCTTTCTACGTCTTCGCGACCTCGATCTCGACGTGAGCGACAAGCCCGACACCGTGAAGATCGCTGCAACGAGCTACCGTCATCGCCCGAAGCCTACGGCCGACGAACTCGCCGAGGCTGCCGCCACGGGCGAGACGATTGACGAGAATGCCGATCCGTGGATTGAGATTGCCTCCGGCGAGGTGACGCTCACGGAGACCGCCGCGCGCTCGGGAGTGTTCGAAGGACGTCTTACGCCCGTGCTCAACGGGGCCGCCGCGGAAGGCGGACAGATTGCGGCAGAAGCCGACGGGAAGCTTGTTTTCCTCTATACCGACCATCTGCATCTCGAAGGCTCGCTTCCGCGCGAGGTTTCCGCTGAGGTTGTAGTCCTCACCGGCGGCTCCACTGAGCCGCAGTCGATTGTATCTTCGGCGTCCGACCCGGTGCTTCAGAGCCGCAAGTTGCTGCTCGAGGCGCGGCTGTTGAATCAGTGGGCGACAATCTTCAAGGAGGTCGGCCTTGATGCGCAGGCTCGCGCGAAGTCGGACGAGGGTTTGAATCGCGTCGGCGAAATCTTTGAACTTTCCGAACGTCAGGCAATTCAGCGCGACGTGCTTGAAAACGCCTATGCGGCCAAGTGGGATCTGCTGCTGGTCAAGGGCAATCTCAATGAGGCTATCGCCGTCTGCCGCGAACTGCTCAAAGTCTATCCCGACACCGTGCTTGCCGACATGGCGTTTATGCGCATTGCCAAGGCCAAGAGCGAATCGCGCGATCCGAAAGAGGTTGAAGAAGCGGCGCGCATTTACCGCTCGGTGCTGTCGATGCCCAATTCGCCTAACAAGGCCGAGGCGCAATTCCTGCTGGCTGGCATTCTTGAAAAGAGCGCCAAACTCCGCGCCACCCCGGAGCGTCCGCCGGATTATACCGCGGCCATCGCCGCCTATCGCGCATGCGCCGAGAACTATCCGCAAAGTTCTTTCGCCGGGGAATCGTTCAAGCGCGTCGTCACATACCAGATCGAGAAAAAGGATTACGATCGCGCCATCGAAACCCTCGAGCGCGTCTTCCAGGACTATCCCGACGCGCCATGGCTCGATGAAATGTTGCTGCGCTGGGGAATCGTCAACTACCGCAAGGGCGACGTGCAGGGAGCGACGGCGAAATTCCGCCGCGTGCTCGAGGAATACCCGACGGGCGCTGCCGCTGGCCAGGCTTCGTCGTTCCTCCAGCGTCTGCAGAAGTAGTAGCGGACAGCAAGTGATTGCTGCGCGGCTGTTTTTGGTATAATAGGCTAAATCTGTAAGTTGAAAGGATAAGTGCGATGCTTGGACTGTTGATGGACGGGGGTTGGATGATGCTTCCGCTTCTGCTGTGCTCGATTTTAGGGCTGGCGGTTATTATTGACCGCATGCGGGCATTCAAGGCCTCTGGCGGCGACTACGAGCTTATGCGCAAGACGATCCGCGGCAAATTGGAGGAGGGCGATGTGATGGCGGCGCTTGAAACGGCCAGCGCGGCGAAGGGTCCCGTGGCGGCAACGCTGCTTACCGGGCTCAATCGTTTCGTCCGTCTGATGGGCAAGGGTAAGGGTGCTGACGAGGCTGCCGCCGCCGCCGTGCGTTCGATGGAGGAATACGCCCCCAAAGCGCTCAAGCCGCTTGAGAACAGACTTAACTTATTGGTGCTCGTCGCCGCTATCGCCCCGCTGCTGGGGATGACCGGAACGGTCACGGGTATGATTTCTTCGTTCGATGTTATGGCTTCCAGCGCCGGTCTTGATCCGGGTGCGGTCGCCGGCGGTATTGGCGAGGCGCTGATTACCACGGCGGCGGGATTGATCGTCGCGATGCCCTGCGCGGTGTGCTACAACCTTTTCACGCGTAAGATTGACGACATTACCGCGTCGATTGACGCAGGGCTTACGGACATGATGGAAACGGTCGGCGAGGCATAATGCGTAAAAGCAGGCAGCGGGCGAAGGCCGAGATTGAAACGGGGTCGTTTTCCGACATCTCGTTTCTGCTCATCATCTTCTTTGTGTTGACCACGACCTTTGAGAAGGCCACGGGGCGAGCGGTCGACATTCCCAGCGCTTCGCCGCCTGAAAATCAGGTTCAGAGCGAGGACAAGAAAACGCCGACCGTGAACATTATGGCCGACAAAATCCTCTTTGGCATGGGCGAGCAGGAATCCGCAGGCGAGCAGGTGTCGCTGCCGGAGCTCAAGTCGAAGTTGATGAAACTTAATCTCCCGGCCAAGCCCGAGAAGGACCGCATGGTTATCGTGGAAATGGCCGCGGAGGTGGAGTGGGATCGCTATTTCAAGGTGGTTACCGCCATTTCGCAGGCTGGCGGAGTGGTGGCGATAGTGGAGGATGCGTAAAATGCCCATCCGCAAGAAAAAGCGCATGGATCTGGTGCTGCCTACCTCGTCAATGGGCGACATCGCGTTTCTGCTCATCATCTTCTTCATTCTGGCCTCGAACTTCATGAAGTCGGCGAATATCGAGGCCGAAAAGCCCGCCAGCCCCGATGTCGACGCAATCGACGATGCGCAGGTTGACGTGGTGATCGACAAGAACGGCAAGTTCTACGTGCAGGGTGTCGAGGTCGACAAAAATCTCGTTGAATCAGCTGTCGCTCAGGCCGTGGGCGACCACCGCGACAAGCTGGTGCATCTGCTCGTCGATAAGAATTTGCGCAAAGAATCGTTCATGCCTGCCGTCGAAGCGCTGGGCTCGTGCGGGGTGAAAGTGGTTCTCGTGGGAGAGAAAAAATAATCCGGGAAGGAAAAGAACATGGCTACGGTTGATCCTGAAACATTGCTCAAGGATAGCGAGAAGACGTCTCTCAAATCGGGGATTTTTCTTTCGCTCGTAATCCATTTGGCCGTTATTGCGCTTACCTCGTTCGGGCTTTATAAGGCGTGGATGAAATGGGGAATCGTCTCGGAGAAGGGCTTTAACACCCCAGGCGTAATCAAGCAACTTGAAAAGGACGCGGCCAAGGCGGCCGAGCAGAAGGCGCGGGAGGACAAGGAAGCGGCCGAAGCCCTCGCCGCCCAGAAGGCCAACGCCAAGGAAATGTCTGAGGAAGACGCCAAGGCCGAAGCGAAAAAAGCCAACGCCACCGCCGCGACCGAGGCCAAGGAGGCTCTCGCTAAGGCGGAAGCCGCCGCGAAGACCGAGACCGGTGACAAAACCAACGCGCCGGAGCAGACGCCGCTCGATAAGCAAGTGGAGGCGCCGCCGAAGGATTTCGATCTTAACAGCATCGATCTTTGATTGAACGAATCTTGAACTCCGGAAAGATAGCTGAATTTATCGCCAATATCCGCCGCGATCCGCTGGCGGTGTGCGAGTATGTCCATAATGCCATCGCCAGATTTGGCGGCGGCGCGATTGGCTGGGTGTGGAAGAAATCTGCAGTCGTGCCGCTGCGGCTGCGCTTGATGCTCGGGCTGCTGGTCATGGGCGCGAGCGTCGCGTGGGCGGGCTGGTTTCTTTCCTTCCGCTTTGTCGAGTGGGCGCAGTTCAGCAAGGAAAATGTGCGCGTCCTGCACGAGGCCGGTTTTGTCGCCGAGCCGCCGCCGGCGGAAAATGAGGCGTCCTCGGCCGACGAAAATCCCGCTGCTGCCGCCACTAACGAGACGCTTGCCGCCGCATCGCCAGTCCAGAAAGAAGTCGCCGCCGATACTGTTGGTGAGGCTTCCGCTCCCGTCGCCGGTGCCGATATGTCTGCATCGATGCCGGAAGCGCCTGCGGAGACTCCGCACTCGCCAGGCGAGCTCGACCGCTATGTCTATTTCACTTTGGTTGCGGCCGGTCTTTGCGTGTTGGCTGCGTTGCTGGCCGTAGTGCCGGCGAAGTTCGTTTATTTCTTGCTTGAGGCCGCCTACGCTGCGTGGTTGCTGGCGGTGTTGGGTGCGATGCGTCTGGCATTCACGGTGCCGGCAGTGTTGTATGCCGCGGACTATAAGCTTTTCGACAAGCTTTCGCGCAATGCGATATGGACGGCGTCGCTTGGGGTGTTTGCCCCGTTCGCGCTGCTGGGGTTGTTGATGCTGCTGGCGTTGTCGCTTTCGACCGTGCGCCGCCTCTATAAGATTGGGAAGAACGAATCGGCAGGGGACAGAATCGTCGAGGCGTTTCGCACCGGCGGCAGCGATCCGCGATATCGCACTTCCTGGTATTGGGCGGTGGGGCTCTGCCTTTTCGTCCTGGTTGCGCCGTTCATCTTCCGTGGCTGCGACTGGGAAGATCCCTATGGGCTCATTCAGGGTTCGGGTACGCCTGAGCTGCAGGTGGTCAAGGTAAAGAAGATTAAGAAAGAGAAGAAAAAGAAAAAATACATTCTCAACAAATGGAGTCCCTATATCCTCGAACGCGCCAAGATCGACGATAACAAGAATCTCGAGGAGATGGAGAATGAAACGCAAGACCAGTATGTTGCCGACCAGCCCGCGAAGAAGGGCGGCAAGCTCGGCAAGGGCGGCGGCAAGACCGGCGGCTGGCCGAAGGGTCTGGCTGATGCAAAGGTGCGGTTCATCCGCCTCGAGTACGCCGGCGGCGACTGGGATCAGGATATGGGCAAGAGCGCGGACTACAACCTGCTCATTAAGTTCCACAAGATCACCGGCTTCCCGATTTGGAAGGATACGGAATCGCGTCCCATCTCGCGACTCTCGAAGTTCCCGAAACACTACGCTCCGCCATTCGTGTTTCTCACCGGTTCGCGCGGGATAAACGTTTCCAATTCCGATATCGCCGAACTGCGCAAGTACCTCGTCGACGAAGGCGGAATGCTTTTCATCGACAACGGCGGCGGGAATTTTGGCGGCGCAGTGCGTCGGTTGGTCGCGCGAATATTCCCCGACAAGCCGTTTATCGACATTCCCAACGACGACCCCATCTATCAGCAACCATATTCCTTCCCTGACGGTGCGCCGCCGTTCTGGCACCACGACGGCACGCGTGCACGCGGCATCCGCATCGGCGAGCGCATTGCGGTGTTCTATCATCCCGGCGATATCAACGATGCTTGGAAGGACGGTCACTCTGGCGCTTCCGAAGCAGTGGCCGAACAGGCCTTCAAACTCGGTATCAACGTAATGTACTACGCGTTCAACGCCTATTATGCGCGCCATTTCGAGGGTGCTACCGACGGTGGCGGAAAATGACCAGCGCGTTGGTGGCCTTGCGCCGGGATTACGCCGGCTATGTCGATACCTTTCGCAACGGACAAGGCGAGCTGCCGGCGATGATGCAATTAAAACTCGAGCACACGGCCGGGGTCGTCGGCGCCGCGCGGCTCATCGCGCAGGGCGAGGGCTTTGACGAGACGGACGCGCGGTGCGCCGAGGCGGCAGCGCTTTTGCACGACACCGGACGCTACGAGCAGCTCCTGCGCTACAATACCTTTCGCGACAGCGATTCTGTAGATCACGCCGTTTTTTCATACGAAATCGTCAGGTCAAAAGGGTGGCTCGCTGCGTGGCCTGCTCGCGAGCGCGAGGCTGTGCTCGAGGCGGTCAGGATGCACAACCGCCGCGAATTGCCTGCTGGGCTCGCAGGGCTTGATCTGAAGTGTGCCTGCGCGGTGCGCGACGCCGACAAACTCGATATCTTTCGCGTGCTTGAGGAACGGATAAAGTCAACAGATTGGCGCCATGACGCGCGCGCCTTCTGGAATCTTCCCGTCAACCTGCCGCCCGATCAGGAAGTCGTCGCGGCGATTCGCGATGGCAGACCCGTAGACTACCAGTATATAAAATCGCTCGCCGATTTTGTGCTCGTTCAGGTGGGATGGATTCGGAGCGGACTTGTCTATGCCACCTCCCGGCGACTCTGCCGCGACCGCGGCCATCTCGAATTCCGCCGCCGTTTTCTGCGTGAATTAGGCGCGCCGCCAGCGGCGGATGAACTCTGCGCGCTCGTCGACGCGGAAGCGGAAAGAGAATTCTCGCTTTGATCTGGAGTGTGCCCGAGGCGGCATCAGCCGTGGGACATGGAAATTGGAGGGACGAAATCAACCATGATGACATCTCATTACAAGCTCGATGGTAAAACGGTCTCGCTGCTTGGATACGGCGCGATGCGCCTGCCGACGGTAGACGGCAAGCATGCGGTGCCGTGGCAGAAGGAGGGCTATTCCGACAAGGCCATCGACCAGGAACTCTTGAACCGTCAGGTCAAGATGCTCCTCGACGGCGGTGTGACCTACTTCGACACGTCGCCTGCCTACTGCCGCGGCGAGTCGGAGACCGCGCTCGGCAAGGCCCTGAAGGCGAGCGGCTACGCCCGCAAGGACTATGTCGTCGCGACGAAGCTCTCCAACTTCGCGCCCCAGCAGTATCCGCTCGCGGCCTGCAAGAAGATGTTCGAGGACTCGCTCAAGTTCCTCCAGACGGACTACATCGACAACTACCTCCTCCACTCCATTGGCAACGGCGACTTCAAGACGTTCTCCAAGCGCTACCTCGAAAACGGCGCCCTGGACTGGTGCGTTGAGCAGCGCGCGAAGGGCCGCATCCGCCACCTCGGCTTCTCCTACCACGGCGACCCCAAGGCGTTCGAATGGTGCATCGAGCGCCACGGCACGTACAAGTGGGACTTCGTGCAGATCCAGATGAACTACGTCGACTGGCGTCACGCGAAGGAGGTGAACGAGCGCAACCTCGACGCCAAGTACCTCTACGAGACGCTCGCGAAGCTCGACATCCCCGTCGTCATCATGGAGCCGCTGCTCGGCGGACGCCTCGCGCGCTACAACTACGCGCTCGCGCAGGAGCTCACCCCCCTCGACCCGGAGTCGACGCTCGCGAAGTGGGCGTTCCGCTTCTGCGGCACGTTCCCGAAGGTGATGACCGTCCTCTCCGGCATGACGCGCACCGAGCACATCGAGGAGAACCTCGTCACCTTCTCGCCGCTCAAGCCCTGCAGCGAGAAGGAGCTGGCCGCCCTTGAGCGCGCGGCGCAGCGGATGCTCGCGCTCAACACGATCCCGTGCAACAGCTGCAACTACTGCATGCCGTGTCCGTACGGGCTGGACATCGTCTCGCTCCTCCAGTTCCGCAACAGCGTCCTCACGGCGAAGACGATGCCGTCCGCGAAGGAGGTGCTGAAAGCCTACGCGAAGGCCGTGCCGGAGGAGCTGCGCCGCGCCGACCACTGCACGGGGTGCGGACGCTGCACGCCGCATTGTCCGCAGTCAATCGACATTCCGCGCGAAATCGCGGCGATTGACGAATGGATTGATTCGCTGAAGAACCAGGAGGTGTCGAAATGAAGAAAATCGCCTTGCGGATTTTAGCGCTCGTTTCATTGCTGGCGGCGGCAGGCGCGTTTCTTGGCTGGCTACCCGCGCAGGTGTTGAAGATCCAGCCTGCGCCGACGATTGCCTTCGTTGTCGTTTTGTTGCTGACGCCGTTCGTCGGGCGATTTTTCTGCGGCTGGATCTGTCCGCTCGGAGTGCTGCAGAGCACGATGAATTATCTCTGCCATCCGCAAGCGCACGTCCGCCGTGTTTGCACGCGCCTGCCCGAGACCAAGTTGCAGCTGGCGGTTCGCTGGAGCGTTTTCGCCGGTGCGGCGGTGCTGGTGGCGGCCGGGGCGGGCGCGCTCGCTTACGCCTTGACGCCCTATTCGATCGCTGGCAAGGCGCTCGCAGGGTTCGTGCCAGGCCTCGTCATTTTCGCGGTGATAATCGTTCTGTCCGCGTTGGGCAAAGGCAGGCTGTGGTGCAACTGGATCTGTCCCGTGGGCACGCTCTTCAGCGCAATCTCCCGCTTCGCGGCCAACGGGCACAAGATTGACCTGAAAGACGGTTGCGGCAACTGCCGCGCCTGCTTCGTCGGACGGGATGCGGCCGCGGGCGAAGAAAACAAGTCCGCCGTGCCTGCGAAGGGCGTGGAGCGGCGCGAGGTGCTTTTGGCCGCAGGCGCTTTGGCCGTGGTGGAAACGATGGAGAAAACCGTCGACGGCGGTTATGCGAAAGTATCGCTGCCGGGTCTGCCGGAGCGGCCGGCGAGCGTGCTTCCGCCAGGTGCGGTCGACCGTGCTTGGTTCAATCGCCTTTGCATTGGCTGCGGCGCGTGCGCGGCGGCATGCCCGGAAAAATGCATTGTGCTGTCGACATCAATGAAAACCTTCGGGCAACCCCAGCTCGATTTCCGCCACGGACACTGCCGCGTGGCTTGTCCGCAGCGTTGCGCCGCGGCGTGTCCCGCCGGCGCGCTCAAGGTGCGCGAGAATATCGCACGGCGCGATTTGCATCTTGGCCATGCGATTTGGAAAAAGGAACGCTGCATTCGCACAATCAACGGCGTGGCGTGCACGGCGTGTTCGCGCAAGTGTCCGGTTGGAGCGATTGAGATTGTGCAGGGCTTCCCAGTGGTTGACAAGGACAAGTGCATCGGTTGCGGCGCGTGCGAGCATGTCTGCCCGGCGCGTCCATTGCCGGCGATTTTCGTCAAAGGCTTCGATCGGCAGCGTGCGGTCAGGCCGTTTAATCTTGACGATCTTATCGCCGAGATGAAAGGCATAATCGTCCGTGGCGAAGCCTCGGCCGTTGCCGCGTGCGACGGCGTGATATGCGCGCGGGCGTCGGGCAGGGGGCTTGAGCCTTTGCTCACGCTGCTTGACGGCGGCAAGCTCCGCCGCGCGGTAGTGGTCGACAAAGTGGTCGGTCGCGCGGCGGCGGCGGTCTGCATCGCCGGTCGTGTGCGGCGGGTGCATGCGCTTATGATGTCGGAAGACGCGCGGACACTGCTGAGCGCGCGCGGGATTCCGGCGAGCGCGGACGAAATAGTGCCCAAAATCCTCGATCGCCAGAAGCGCGCGAGCTGTCCGCTCGAAGCGCGCATTGAGGGGATCGAGGATCCGGAGCGGATGGTCGAAGCGCTGCGCGCGATGATCACGCGGTGAGGGAGGCGAACTGGTGGGTATGGCGTATGGTTGGTTGCTGATAGCGACGGCTCCAGTCGTAACCGAGCTGCCGCCGGTGGAAGTTGTTGCCGCGCCGGTGCTACAGGAAGAGCGCATTCTCGACAATGGCGCGGAGGTTAGCGAGCTGACGCGCTCGCAGTTGAGTGCCATCAATGCGCAGGATTTGCAAAGCGCGTTGCGGCAGGTTCCGGGCGTGACGATTTCACGTTATTCGGCAGTCGGCAGTTATGGCGGAGGCCAAGGTGGAGCCGTGTTCGTGCGTGGGTTGGGCGTGTCGCGTCCGGGCGGTGAATTGCGCGTTTATAGCGACGGTGCGCCGCGCGAATCGGGCGTCTGGTCGCATCCGCTGATGGACGCCAACCCCGTCGATTTCGCCGAAAAAGTCCGCGTTATCAAAACTCCCCATCCGGGGTTGCTCGCCGGGACTTTTGCCGCGGTCGAAACCGAGACGCGCCGTCGCGCGACGCCAGGTTTCGAGGGTGAAACCAATCTTGAATATGGCCGCTACAACACTTTGATTGGATCGGTTGCCGCTGGTGGACGGGAAGGCGCTCTCGACGCTTATGCAGGGGGCGCTTATAAGCGCAGCGACGGTCATCGCGCGCACAGCGCCGCATGGATGGACAATGCGTTCTTTCGTATCGGCTGGGAATTCTCCGACTGGGCGCGAATTGCTTTCATCTATACCCGCACCGACAGCGAAGTTGAGGATCCCGGACCGAAAGGGAGCACTTCTCCCAAGTACGACCGCTTCGACTTGTCGAGCGATTTGTACAACGTGCGTTTCGATTTGCAACGCGAGGAGATTGAGGGTTATTCGCTGGTCTATTTCGAACATGGCGACGTCGCCTGGCATAAAGACCATCTCGTCGACGGGGTGGCCAGTTCCCCGGCAGGAGACGCTGATACGACCTGGCTCGATATTGGCACTCGCCACCGCTATGTTGTCCATTACAGCGATTGCTGGCGTTCAACCTTTGCCGGCGAACTGGCCCGGGACGGCGGACATACGGACAGTACGCGCTACAGCGACAATCGGCGCATTTCCGGCTATAAGGGCGAATTCTTCTCGATGTCGGGCTATGGCGATTTGGCCAGGGATTTTGGCTTAGGCGAGAAGTGGACGATTACGCCTGCAGTTGGCGCTCGGTATTACTACCACAATCGTTACGACGGCGAATTCGCACCCGCCGGCTCGCTGGTGCTTGATTACGACAAGAAGATGTCGCTGTTCGTGCAGTCCTTGCGCGCAGTGCACTATCCAGGCGTCTATACGCGCGCATTGGCCGCGGATTTCGCGAAGAATTCGCTCGAAGCCGAGACGCTCGACAGTATCAGCGCGGGTGTGCAGGCGAAGTTCGCCGAGGAGCGTCAAATCAAGTGTTCGTTCTTCCGCAATTCCATCGGCGAGCGGATAACCAGAACGGTCAACCGCTATATCAACGAGGGTGACATTGATATGCACGGCGTGGAGGTTTCGTCCGTCTGGCGCGTAACCGACGATTGGAAGCTCTACGGCGGGGCCACCTTCACCCGAGCGGAGAACTGCCGCGCTTCGCGAGTGCCGGAGTGGGCTTTCACGGCCGCGTCGGTGTGGCGGATTTGCGATTGGCTTCGTTGGACGCTCGATGGGCAGTACATCGGTTCAATGTACGCCTATTCTGTCCGCAACGCTATTGCCGATACAGAGGCGGCGGAGAAGCTCGATGGTGGTTTTCTGTTCAACACCCGCCTTTCGCTGCCGCTCGAATCATTCTGTCGGCAGCAGGGTGAAATCTATCTTTCGGTCGAGAACTTTACCAATCGGCATTATGAATACTACCCTGGCTATCCGATTGGCGGGGCGATG
>CALYTX010000006.1 GCA_945487985.1 uncultured Verrucomicrobiota bacterium
CGGATGCTATTTCTTCTACGCCGAATGTTTTTTCTTCCGGAAGATGTTTCATAGCGTGTAACAACCAGCAAACTGTGTTGTCCGCAACCGCTTTAGCGGTAAAAGAAAAGCTTAAGTTCAGTCCAAAACTCGCCCCAGCCTCATTCCGTGCGAAGCTTTGAGCAACACTGTGTCGCCCAGCCGAAGAATATTGCCAATTTGCGGCAGCAACTCCTCGAGCGACGCGAAAGCGAGATCGGCGCGGCAGCGCGATGAAACCGATCCCACGGCGACGACCAAATCAAGTCCGCGCCCGGCGGCAAAATCAAAGACTTCGCGGTGGAATTCATCCGAGCGCGGTCCGAGCTCGAACATGTCGCCAAGAATCGCGACGCGCCGTCCGCCAGCGGGCAGCGCGGCAAAAGTCGCGATTGCCGCCATCATCGAATCGGGATTGGCGTTATAGGTGTCGTCGATATAGAAAACACCATCCTTTTCCGTCCTCCGCCACCGCGCGCCCGGCAGCGCAAAATCATCCAGCGCAGCGAGCGCCGCCGCGCGCTCAAGACCGTATTGTGCGCAAAGAGCGTAGGCGAGAGACGCATTGGCAAGATTGTGAGCGCCAGGAAGAATCGCCGCCATTGCATCCTCCAGCCATGGCAGATGCGTTGAAGCGGCAACAAGCCGCCCCCCCGCCAATTCGCGCAAGATTGGCAAGTACGGATTCTCGGCGGAGACAACACACGGACCCTTGGCACGGGCAAACAGCGTCCCTTTTTCCCTGGCGATCGCCTCCTGGGTGCCGAAAAACTCGATATGGGCCGTGCCCACGCAAGTAACCAGTCCGGCATCAGGCAAGGCGATATCGCAAAGACTGGCGATCTCGCCGGGATGGTTGGTACCCATCTCGAGCACGAGAAAATCAGCATCCGGCGGACAGTTCAAAATCGTAATCGGAAGGCCAATATGATTATTGAAGTTCCCCTCCGTTGCGTGCACTTTGCCAACCCGGCCGAGAAACGCCCGAACGAGCTCCTTGGTCGTCGTCTTCCCTGCCGAACCGGTGATACCGATCACCTGCGCCTTGAGCGAACGACGATAGTCGCGCGCCGCGCGCGCGAGTTCTTCGCAGCCATCGACAATCCCCGCCGCGCCGCGCGCGAGTGCCATGGGAATGAAATCGTGGCCGTCGACCTTCTCGCCTTTCAATGCCACGAAGATCATCCCTGGCTCAACCTTGCGGCTGTCGAATGTAGCGCCCGAAAACGGCTTGTCTAAGAAAATCCCTTGCATGAGCAGCACCCTGCCGAAACGCGCCGTCAAGGACGCAGTCGGCACCTCACCCTTTCGTAATATAGATTTTAGCCATGTCGGTTTTGAAGCACGCCTTTTCAGAAACGTCGATTTCCTCGAAGAGTTTTTCTCCCGGGCGCACACCAGTGAAAACAATCGGAATGTCCACATACGGACGGTAGCCGGCCTGCTCGATCATGCCTTCGGCCAAATCGACGATCCGCACGCTCGGCCCCATGTCGAGAGTGTAGATCGCCCGCTCTTGACGTGTCGCCGCCTGTAGGACGAGCGAAACGGCTTCCTGGATTGTCATGAAATACCGCCGCATCTCTGGATGGGTGACAGTAAGTGGCTGCTTGCGCGCAATCTGCTCGCGGAAAAGCTGCACGACGGAGCCGGAACTACCGAACACATTGCCGAATCGAACCGCGCAGAACGATGTTTCCCGCGATTCGCGCCGCGCGCGCTCGTTGAGCTCCATGACTGCCAATTCCGCCGCCCGCTTGGTTTTGCCCATCACGGAAACGGGGTTGACCGCCTTGTCGGTGGATATAAGCACGAACCGCTCCACGCCCGTCTCAAGAGCCAATTCGGCCAAACTCCGCGTAGCCTCGGCGTTGTTGCGCCAGCCTTCTTCTGGATTGCGCTCGACCATCGGCACATGCTTATAGGCAGCCGCGTGGAGAATCACCGAAGGCTTTTCGCGCACGACCACCTCGCGCATACGCTCGCAGTCGTTGACGTCGCGCATTAAAGCAACCGCCCTGGAATCGCAAAGGGCGCGATCGATTTCGTAAAGAGCGCCCTCACTACGCTCAACCATCAGCACCTTCGCAACGCCAGCGGCAAGCAACTGGCGGACGATTTCGCCGCCGATCGAACCGCCGGCACCTGTCACCATCACCGTCCGCCCCGCGAAAAACCGCGCAACCGTCTGGTTGTCGAACGTCCGCACCTTGCGCTCCAGCAAAGCTTCGTCACCGCATCTGCCCTCCCAGTACAATCGCCAAAGCACACGTACGCCGACAATGCCAATCGTGCCGAGAAAGAACGAGATGAGCGTCACCGAATAAGGCGGGCGCAATCGAGCCATCGAAACATCCGGCGTCAGCAGACGCATGGCCGTCAACATCACGCAGGCCAACACCATCGCGCCGATGTAACGCGGCAATTCGCATCCACGGATGCGCCGCCACGAAAGGCGATAGACTCCGGCGACCACCAGCGCGATAAGATGCACCGCGCAGACGACCGCGAAACTCTGCGCAGTCGCCCGCCACCCCCACGAAGGAGCATGAAAATCGAGCCGCAACGCAAAGGCCGCCACGTACGCCACCGCCAGCACTATCGAATCGATGGCAAGTCCCGCCAGACGGGTAAGCAGAAACTTCGCCCAGGCAGCGCGAGAATGCCTATTCCGTCCATAAACCATTTGTCCTTTGCGCACCGAGCCGCCTCCCAGTTGGCGTCACTTTCCTATGTTGAGCACATTAAATCCGATATCGCGCAGCATGCCCGAATCGAGGCAATTGCGCGTGTCGAACACCAGCGCAGGCTTGCGCATCGACCGGTAGATCTTCGCCCAGTCGAGCCGGCGATACTCGTCCCAATCGGTCATCACCAACACCGCGTCGGCCTCCTTCGCCGCCCGATAAGGATCGGCAATAAACGCGACCGAGCCATCGCCGCGTTGCACCGTGCCGGAGAGATCGCAAAGATCTTTCTTCGCGTTCGCCAGCGCTTGCGGGTCGGTTATAACCAGACGGACGCGCTCTTCGTGCAGCATCCTTGCTACGCTACCTGCCGGCGTTTCGCGCGTGTCGCCCGTATTGGCCTTGAAAGCATACCCGAACAGCGCGATTTTCTTATTGGCGAGCGTATTGAACATCGCCTTGAACAAGCGCGAAACGATTCGCTCCTGCTGATGATCGTTCATCCTAATCACCTGGGCCCAATATTCCGCTGCGGTGTGCAGACCGAACGACTCGCAAAGATACACGAGATTGAGAACATCTTTCTTAAAACAACTGCCGCCGAAACCCGGCCCAGCCTTGAGGAACTTCGGTCCGATGCGGCGGTCGGCGCCAATCACGCGTGCAACCTCATCCACATCCGCACCTGTAGCCTCGCAAAGGCCGGCAATGGCGTTGATCGAACTCACCCGCTGGGCAAGCATGGCGTTGGCGGCGAGTTTAGTCAGCTCCGCCGACCACACATTCGTCGTAAGAATCCGCTCCTCCGGCACCCAATCGCCGCGCGCGCCTCGGTAAATCGAGACCACCTCGCCGACCGCCGCACGACCTTCGTCGCCGTCAGGTCCGCCAATGAGCACGCGGTCGGGACGCAACAAATCGTTGATTGCCGTTCCCTCGGCAAGGAACTCCGGATTTGACAGCACGGTGAAGCGTTTCGTCTGGTCGCAATTAAGAATCGCTTCCATCGCTGCGGCGGTGCGGACCGGCAGTGTCGATTTCTCCACGACGATCTTCGCGCCTTTAGCGACTTTGCGGATATTGCGCGCCGTAGCTTCCCAATACTGTAAATCGCTGGCGCGCCCCTTGCCGCGGCCGAACATCTTCGTAGGGGTGTTCACCCCCACGAAGATGATATCGCATTCGGCAATGGCCGCATCGATATCGGTGGAAAAGAAGAGATTTCTGCCGCGCACTTCTTTTACCACCTCCACGAGACCAGGCTCGTAGATTGGCAACCTGAAATTCTTTGAATTCCATGCGGCAATCCGCTCGTGGTTGATATCCACCACTATCACCTTGCGATCGGGATTCATCTTCGCGATAACCGCCATCGTCGGTCCGCCGATGTAGCCCGCGCCTATGCAGACGATATTCTTGTTCATCCTGGTTCTCTTACTGATTTTAGTGGATTATAGCAGATTTGCCGCTCCAGCAACAGACCTGCCGGTCAGTCGCGATTGACCAAGGCCTCAACTTTTCTACGGAAAGCGGCGTGATCGAAATCGCCAGCAAGCGCCTTTTTAAAATCGCATTCAGCCTTTAGCGCGTCGATTTCCCCGACGAACAGATTCCGCTCGCGGAGAATGCGCAGTTTCTCTGCGGCGACAATACCCGCGCGTAAGTTGATTAGTCGGGTGGAATAGCCGCCGTCGGGATAGATGAGAAATGTATCGCCTGCACTCCAGGGATAACACGATGCGTCCGCGCATGGATCGGCCGGCCATGAATTGGCGGCCCAGCGCAAGAACCCATCAAAGCCGGAGAACGCGGGGAACGCGCCGAGGTAGAACGCCTCGTCATTGCTGCTGGACATGAAAGTGTTTGGCCGCGGCGGCCAGCAGCAGACATAATAGGTGGTCACTTGTCCGTTCTGACGGCGTTGGTCGAGCTCGGATAGGTATTCATCGGTCACGTTCCCCAGAACCTGGCTAAAGTTCTCAATCGCAATTCCATCGAAGTCGGAGGGTTTACGGTTGCCGGCCATGGCGATTTTAAGCCCCGGAGCCTTCTCGCGCACCAAATCGACAATCTTGCGCACATCCTCCGGCGAGCGCTCGTCCATAGCGATATAAGCCTGCCCCAGCCATCCCTTCCGCTCGAGATGCGCGGCGAAATCGACCAGAAAATCACCCCAGAAATCATTGAATAGCGGCGAACCCGGAATCGCTTTGCCGCGCTGCACCTCGCCCTTCTCGTTCTGCCAGCGCACCACATATTCCCACGGACACATCGTATAGCAGGCGATGTCCGGACCAATGCCGCAGCGGAGGGCGAACTCGACATATTCATCGAACAGCTTGTAGTCGAACCGCCACGAGCCGTCGGCCGCCTTGACGCGCCCAATCATCGAGTGGTAGGCGTCATAGCACTGGTGGTTCCACGGCAAATCAACCAGAGTGGCGGTAATCGTCTTCTGTCCGCATTCCGCGAGCGTTCCAAGCACCTTTGCCATCTCCTTGTAATGCGCGGGGGTGAACGGCTCGACCTTGGCCTGGCGCGCCACGGCCCACGGGTGTTGCCATAAATCGAGATAGTATTTCCATTCCTTGGCCGGCGGCAGCACCCGATCGACAACCTTGACATGAAGCGGACCGAAATCGCGAACCCCAGCCTTCGCGTCGGACTTTACCGCCACGCGGCACAGCGCAGGGGCGGCAAAATCACTCACCACCCTGTCGAGACGCCGCAGCACCTGCTCACTGGTCGGATAAGCAAGGTAGTCGACCGCGGCTACACCGAAGAACTCCAGCTCGACATCTCCAGAAGCAATCGCCTGCTTGGCGATTTCGCCGGCAAATTTGTCGGGGATCTTCGCCCAAGCGGTCTCGCCGCGCCACGCCTCGATTGTAAAAACGGGGCCCTCGTAGGCTCCGAGCCCACCGGCAATCCATATCGCCGCAATCGCGACGGCAAACCTCTTTTTCATCCCTTCTTTCCTTCCTTGTGACATGAACAAATCCAGGCACCGGCCGCTGCCGTGAACGGCGCCACGAGCACTAAACCGAAACTGCCAACGATCGTCTTGACGATTTCGGCTGAAACAATGGTGGAATTCAGAAAATCGGCCGGATGCGTCCCCTGGGTGGCGAAAACCATCAGAAGCGTCAAGTATCCCCCGGAATAGGCCAGCAGCAGCGTTGTGGTCATCGTCCCGACCACAGCCCTGCCCATTCGCGTTCCGCAGCGGAAAAGCCCGCGGAACCCAAGCGATGGATTGGCTATCGCAACCTCGTCCACGCCCGCGGCGATATCCATGGCCAAATCCATCACCGCGCCGGACGATGCGAGCACAAGCGCGCCTACGAATATATCCGCCAAATCGATGGACGGAACACCGCTATACAGCAGTTGCTGCGCAAAAGGCATCGTCGCGCCATTGATGTGCATGAGACGTGAGAACAAATGCGCCAGCGCCAGCGAGGCGGAAACCCCCAGCATCGCCCCCGCGAACGCGGCCAGCCCCTTGCGATTCCAGCCCGCCACGAGATACATGATTACGGCGGAAAGCGCCGCAACGGTGAGAAAGACCACACTCGAGGCATGATAGCCGTTCAGCGCTAACGGCACCAGCAATTTCCAGATAGCCAAACAACTGAAGACGAAGCTGAAAAGTGCCTTCAGCCCCGTAACGCCGCCGAACGCCCACAGCAACAATGCGAACATCGCGAAAGCCGCAACAATCCATCCCATCCGCCAATGGTCACGCGCCACGAGAATCGCGTCGTGTTCGCCGGACGACGGCATCACCACCAGTGCCGTGTCGCCGACGGCGAATTTCTTGTCGAGCTCCAGCTGGGCGCGCAATTCATTAGTCGCCTCACGGACAGTTCCGTCACGCAGGCGAACCCTCAGCCTCTGGGCTCCAAACTCCACCATGCCGTGCAGTTCCACCCCCGAATCATCTGTTTCCACAACCCGCGCACAGACCGTCCGTCCCTCGTCATGGACGAGCTGTCCGGCTCCGGGTAACATTAAAAGCGCCAGCGTCAACAAGCCGAACGCCACGATGACGATTCCCCGCCTCATCGCGCCAGCAGACATTTACTGATAGAACGCCTTGATTCGGCGCGAAATATCGGTATTCTCGATAAAACCTACGAACCGCAGCGACTCGGGACCCTGGGACGTCGTCAATACTGGCATCGCCGTGTGCGCCCCAGAACTCCACCCAATACCCGCCTTGTGCGAAAGCACCAACCGACACTCGCCGCCAAGCAAATAGCGCTTCTCGCCGTCATAGTCGGGATTCTCGCCGATTTTGTGCTTGTACAGTTCGGCATCATGCGCGAAAGCCTTCTTAAGCCGCTCCACCTCGGCGGTTTTCAGCACCATCAGGTCTTTCCCGTCCTTGTTGGGAGAGTCGAATTTAAAGCCAAAAGCGTCGGCTATGATCGGCTTGACCTCTTCGAACGAGGGAGTACTGGAGGATTTTTTAAAGAAATCGCCCACACACTTCTCAAAGCGATCAACACTCATTTTCTGTCTGGCAAGAACATCCAAATAAAGCGCATAACCAGTTCCAGCGAACCCCATCGACATTCCGCCAGTTTCATGGTCGCCTGTCACCAGTACGAGCGTGTCAGGGTTCTTCGCCTGGAAGTCAAGCGCTACTTTCACCGCCTCGTCAAGCGCCAGCACATCCCGAAGATTCGTGGCCGCATCGTTGGCATGACCGGCCCAGTCGATACGCCCGCCTTCGACCATAAGAAAGAACCCTTCTTCGTTGTCGAGAACCTCAATCGCCTTGGCGGTCAATTCCGCAACTGTAGGTTGATTCGGATATTCGGCGGAATCAATTGCACCTTCCAGCGCTCCGTTGGTGAACCGGGTAAGGATTTTTCCGCAACCGGGCTTGAGGGACAGGAATTCCTTGCGCGTGCTAACTAACCGGTAGCCTTTCTTGCGCGCGTATTCGTAAGCGTCGCCACAAGCGGTATATTCCGCGTGGCGCTGCGACGTTTCCTTGCACACAGCGAGCCCCCCGCCGGCGAAGAAATCAAAGCCTGAATTCGCCAAATCGATAGCGATTCCATAAATATCATTGCGATTATTCCGGTGCGCATAGAAGCCAGCTGGAGTGGCGTGGGTTATCGTCACATTCGAACAAATTCCTACCTTCTTGCCCGCCTTCTGCGCAGCTACTGCGCAGGAATAAACCGGCCGCCCCTCGGGGTCGACTCCGCAACGATGGTTCTTGGTTTTCTCGCCGCAAGCAATCGCAGTGGCGGCAGCGGCCGAATCAGTCACGAGCGAATCAGCTGAGCAGGTGCGCGTGGTCGCAGAAATAGGCATCGCGTTCATCACCAATCCCTTGCCGCTGAGCTTGCGCGAAAACTCCTCAGCCACCATACGCTGGGGAACGCTCATTCCATCGCCAATAAACAAAATAATATTCTTAGGACCTTGCGCGAACACCATCGCGCCCCAAACAACCCCTGCTACGAACAATATGCTTTTCATGCTTTTATTATATCAGACTTCGCCCCATAATGCCAGAACGCCCATAATTTACGTACTCAAGACCGGCAAGGCACAAAATCAAGACGGCGCTGCTTGAAATCGACCCCCGCGACATGCACCTTCATCCGGTCACCGACACGCCAGGAACGTCCGCCGCGGGCACTGAGCACATGATTCGTTTCGTCGAAACTCACGAACGACGGCGCCAGCACGCTGATGTGCACAAGACCCGAAACAGCGATTTCCGGAATCTCGACAAAACATCCAAACGGCGTACACTTCGAGACCACGGCATCATATTCGACTATCTGCCGCGACGAAAGCTGCGCCTCGAGCAGACGGTATTTCTTGATTTCCACAAGCGCACGCTCGGCTTCGGCGGCAGCCTGCTCGCATTCCGTGGCATGGAGTGCCCAGCGCGAAAGTTCTTGCGCCGGACGCCGCGCCAACGCGGGCTTGACCAGATAATCCGCCAATTGCCGGTGGAGCGTCAAATCCGGATAGCGCCTGATTGGCGAGGTGAAATGAGCGTAGTAGCGCTTGGCCAGCCCAAAATGCCCAATCGAACGTGCGTCGTAAACCGCTTTTTTCATCGAGCGCAGAATCATCACCGAAATCGTGGGGTACAACGGATGACTCTTGATTTGGCGCAGGAATCGCTCGAACACCTTGGGCTTGCTCAAATCGCCCGTCTTCACGCCGAGCCCGAGCAGATCGGCTCGCAGCATCTCAAGCTTCTCAAGGTCGGGGGATTCGTGCAAACGAGCCAGAATCTTAATACCCTTCGTCCACAGCTCGCGAGCTACGGCCTCGTTGGCCGCCACCATGCACTCCTCGATCATCTGATGCGACTCGTCGTAGGGACGCGTCACTATGCCCGTCATCTCGCCTTCGCCGTCCAGCAAAACTTCCGCCTCGGGAACTTCGAGATCAAGTGCGCCAGCGGCGAAACGCCTTGAACGCAACTGAGCCGCAAGCCGAGCGATTTCGCGGACAATTCTGCCATTCCGCGGCGAAACTCCCGCCGGAGGCCGCCCGCCAGCGATGATCGCCATCGTCTGCTCGTAAGTCAATCGCGCCTTGGAACAGATGATGGATTTGGTAAATTCGCTCTTAATCATCCGGCCGCCTTCGTCGAAGGTCATAAAGACCGAAAAAGCCAACCGCGGTTCGCCGGGAACGAGCGAGCACACTCCATTGGAAAGCTCTTCCGGAAGCATGGGAACAACTCGGTCGGCCAGGTACACACTCGTCGAACGCCGGAAGGCCTCGCGGTCGAGCGCGCTACCGCTCTTGACGAAATGAGCAACATCGGCAATGTGCACGCCCAGTACGCGATTGCCGCCGCGATCCGTCTCAAGGCTCAAAGCATCGTCGTAATCGCGCGCCGTTTCCGGGTCGCAGGTAAAAATGAATTTCTTGCGCAAATCCACTCGGCCGGGATTACCCGGCGAGGGCTTCGTGGGACGAATATCGTTGAGCGCGGCCGCCGCGCGTCGGGCGTCGGCAAGCACGGCTTTGGGGAATTTGCCCGCCAAGCCGTAGAATCGCATCACTTGAGCCGTGTCCTCGCGGGCGGTCTTGCCCGGCGCGGGAAACGGCATCTGGTTGTCATTCGTCTGCATACTCGCCTATGAAGATTATAACATAATCGCCGATTGACGCGGAAAAATCATTGGTCGACCCTGGCGGCGATTGCCCGCCGCAACGTAAGCGGGTCGGAATAGGCAACGCCTGAATCGGCCGGCAGCCCGAATGCAAGGCGCGTTATCCGCACTCCGGTTCCCTTCAGCAGCTCGGCGATGTAGCCGGCTGTCGCATCGCCATCCATATCGGTAGACAACGCCAGCAGCACTTCACCGATACCTTCGCGCGCAACCCGATCCGCCAGCTCCCGAAGGCGCAACCTCTCCGGACCCGAGCGATGCTGAACCGACAGCTTGCCGCCAAGAGCGTGGTAGCGCCCCGCAAATGCACCAGATGCTTCAATCTGGACGATATCGGCAGGCTCCTCCACGACGCACACAATCGTCCCGTCACGCATAGGATCAGCGCAAACGGCACAAGGATCGCAATCAGCGGTTGTAAATGCACCGCAGCGCGAACAGCAGCAAACTTGCGTGCGCGCCGCGTCGAGGGCATCCAGAAGCGGATCGAGCAGCCGCGCCTGCTCGCGCACGAGCGCCAGTGCGGCGCGAGCGGCCGACCGCCGCCCCAGACCCGGCAGTTTGGCGAGTGCTTTCTCGAGCTCGGCAATCGGCTTGATAACCACTGGCAGAAGAATTACTTTCCGAACAATCCGCCCATGCCGCCGGCCTGCATCTGTCTAGCCATTTCAGCCTGGACGGTATCCTTCGCCTTCTTGAGAGCCCCGTTGACGACGTTGAGCAGCATCGTCTCGAAACGGGCGGGTTTACCGGCTTTAACCTCGTCGTAAGCTTCAGGCGCAAAGGCAATAGATGCGATTGTCATGTCGCCCCGGGCCGTGCAGGTGATGCCGCCGTTGGAATATTCAACGGATATTTTCTGGATTTCGTTCTGAATGCGCTTAGCCTCCGAACGCATTTGCATAGCCTGCTTGATATTGTCAATCATTCCCATGTGTACAGTTCCTTTCTTGCCGTCACCCCGCCGCCAAGCGCGGCGGAATGCATTTTTATAATTCAGCCGCCAATCTTGGTGCCGCTCAAATCCTCATACGCCTTAAGATATATTTCACGCGTGCGCGCGATAACATCGTCCGGAAGGACTGGACCCGGCGGCTGGTGGTTGAAATTGATCGAATCGAGCCAATCGCGGACATACTGCTTGTCGAGCGAGGGCGGATTGCGTCCAACCTCATAGCTCGCCTCGGGCCAGAAACGCGAGGAATCAGGCGTTAGCACCTCGTCGGCCAGGATCAACGAACCGTCCTCATCGATGCCGAACTCGAATTTCGTATCGGCGATGATAATGCCGTGGCTGGCAGCGTAATCGGCCGCGCGCTGATAGAGGTCGATGGTGGTATCCTTGAGCAGTTGCGCCGTGCGCTCCCCCACAAGACTGGCAGTCTGGGCGAAATTGATGGGCTCATCGTGGTCGCCGATGGCAGCCTTCGTGGTGGGGGTAAAGAGAACCTCGTCGAGCTTCGACGCATTAAGGTATCCGGCACGGAGCTTTTCGCCATTGACCGTCTGCGAAGCGCAGTACTCCTTCCATCCCGAACCGGTAAGATAGCCGCGCGCAATGCATTCAACCTCGACCATCTTCACTTTCTTCACCAACATGGAACGGTCTTTGAGGTCGTTACGGTAAGGCCGCAGAATTTCTGGGTATTCGTCAACATCGGCCGTGACCAGATGGTTCTTCATTCCGAAGAAATCCATCCAGAAAAGCGACAGCTTGTTGAGCACCTTGCCCTTGTCAGGCACCCCGCAGGGCAGAATTACATCGAAAGCGCTGATGCGGTCGGTGACGACCATCAGCAGTTTGTCGCCCAGATCGAAAACATCGCGCACCTTCCCGCTTTTCCGCGGCAGTTCCGGAATGACGCAATCGAGCAGCGCATGGTTCTTGTCGTATTTCATCGCAGTTCCTTTCACTTTGAAGACTAATTCATTCTGCCACCAGCGGCGTCTGTAGCCGACGGAGCGTTTCGGTGGGAATCACAAAAACAGCATCGGTCGCCCCAATCGTCGCGAAGCGTCCACCCTGCGCTTCGTCGCCGACGAGTATGTTGCGCCTCACAGCGCCGTCGCCGGCTGGATCGACGGCGATAGACAACTGCGGCGTCTCCAGTCCGTAGGCGCGCAAATCCGCTGCGGAAACCTTGAGTTTGACAATCCAGTCGGCCCTGAGCGGATGCAACGCAGCCAGCAGGGTTTCAACCGCCGCGGCATCGGCCTTGCCGGGAACGGGAGACGATTCGACATTCCAGGCACGGCGGTCTTTATCGTAAACCACGGCTGTCGGCGACGAAGGTGCCTGCCAGACAACTATGCGGCGCACGCCAACTGGGTCGATGTCAATGATCTGGCGGCTGCGCAGATTCTCCAGACGCATCCCGCGCAGCAGCGATTCGCGCGATACGCTCACCGGCTGGGAATTGGTGGAAATAGAAATCTGCACACCACCCTCCACGATGTCCGCGGCGGTAAGCTCGCCTATGCGCTTGAGCAGCGCGGCAACGCTCTTCGCCTCAGTCTCGGCGACCACCGGTGCGTCGAGCCGCCAACCGCCGGCGGCGTCCTTCGCGAGCAAGTAGTTGGCCGAGCGGTCGGTGACCGAAACACGCGCAACCGAATCCATCCCAACCGGGAAAAGCCGCGTGTCGGTGAAGCAGGAAATATCCTCCATGGCAAGATCTTTCACCTTGCCGTCGACAGTCACCACCGCGCCGCCATTCTCGACCAGCGCATAGACAAGGCCGTCCTTGGCCTCCTTGCCAAACGCTGCCTGCCGGTCGATGCCATCGGCGCATTTGAGCGTGACCGCAACGGCACTCTCGGGATCGAGACCATAACCGGCAAGCAGTGCCGACGACATCGAAGATCCCTCGTTGCCAGATCCAGTGGGCCAGATGAAATCAATCGCCGTGGCCGAGACGATGCTCCGCAGCAGCCTTCTCACCCTCGTTGGCGAAGCAGACGCCGCCTTCGGTTGCACGATAAGCCAGTTCTCGCCTTCCCGCGCCAGACGCAGAAACGAACCGGCTCCACGCTTGAGATCGACCGTCTGCACCAGCTCCTCGCCGACATCGAAAATCTCGCGCCGGCGAAATCCGTCCACCGGCAAATCAACGGCGGCGAAAACGTTCGATGCGACTACGTACACCGCGTTCTCTCCGCCGACCGCGGCGTAAACGCCCTCACCAGTCGGGGTGGACGAGCCAAAAAAGATCTCCTCTATCGTTCCTGGGGACGATATCAACAGCCGAATCGACGGCTGCTCCAGCCCGAAATCGCCGCGTCCCATGCCGAGCCGCAGCAATTCCTGGTCGCTGGCGCTCTCCTCGATGCCGAAAAGCGCCAGCGCGTCGAGCAGCTTCATCACCACCCGCTCGTCGACAGTCGACCTGTAAGGCTCGACCTGACGCCAGCCATCGAAGCGCGCAAGTGCCAAATCGGATCGACCGGGACGCGATACGACTATGCGCTGCACGCTACCGGGCTCGGCAGAAAGCAAATGTGCACGCTGCACGAGCTGCGCACCCACACCGCCATTGTATGAAAGCAGCACATGCCCCAAGGCCGCCGCGGCAATTGCTATCGAAAGCCAGATTATCGCGTTGCGATTGCTCATCGCCGCCTCCTTCTCGCACAGACGAAAGCGAGTAGCACCGCAAGTAGCACCGCGGGCAAACCTCCCGTCACGACACCTGCAAAGCGGGCGCGCTCGGCACGATCCATCCCAGAAACGAGCTTGTTTCCTCCGCCCCCCTCCTCGGCCACGGCCGCTGTCCCGGAAAGGTAGGCAACAGCGTTGAGAAAGAAATCGCGATTGGCGTTTGCCCGTGCCCCGAGCTGACCGTTCATGACGAAACTTTCATCGCCGATGGCCACGATGCGCGTGGGGCGGATGGCCAAATCCTTGCCGGCCTCACCCCCGCGCTCCGACAACGCCGCCACGCAAACCTCACCGATGCTCGCCAACGGCGCGAACTTGATGCAATCGGCGCCATCAGCCGATTGCGCCGCTGCCGACGGCATAAAAGCCACGGGCTTTTCAAGCACGATTTGCGAGCCTACGAGCGCGGCGGATATGCTATGCTCACCGAAATCGGAAACAAGCGCATCCGAACCCGAAAGCGTCCTGACTGCCGGCAGGCTCGCCGCCGCCGGACGCATTCCCCAGCCCGAAAGCATCGTCTCGAGGCCGCCTGCACGGGGCGCGCCGAGTAGCACGAGCAGCCGCCCGCCCTGCTTGAGATATGCATCGAGCCGGCCAATTTCAACGCGCGAAAATTCATCCTTCGGCCCGGCCACGACGATGAGCGCGCAGTCCGATGGCACCTGCGCCTCGCCGGCAAGATCGATAGAGAGATTGCGGTAGCCGTCGCGCGCGAGATCGCGGGCGATATCGCTCATGCCCCAATTGCCGTACTGCGCGAATGAAACTTCGCCGTGGCCGCCGGTCCAGTACACCGAGCGCCGCTGCGGGGGCATGGCAACCTTCATGATGGCCGAGGCGCAAAGCCGTTCGCCGTAACCGTTCGCAAGCGGCAACACCTCGCGGCGGCGAGCGCGCTCGAAAACGAGACTTTCTTCCGCTACGCCCGCACGCACGAGCCTTCCGGCCGCGCCCAAATCCCACTTCGGATCGACATAGCGCAACTGCACCCTCGCCCCGCCCGAGGCCGTCGCCTCGTCGGCGAGCGCGCGCAGGAAATGGCTGAGGGGACGGAAGCGCGGATCCTTCCGCGAAACGAAGGCGGTTATCGTTATCTCGCCGCGTGCCTCTGCGAGAATGTTGCGCGTGCGCGCCGAGAATCGTGTCTCGCGGAGCGAGACTGACGGCAAATCGAGCGTAATGCCCAGCCGCATGGCCAAGGTGACAACCATCACCGCAAGCACCGCCGCAAGTGCCGCTGCGAGCACCGCGAGCGCGCGCTGCCCTTTAGCGCCCTTGCCGTGCAACCGCAGCAGAAACACGAACTTTGAGGACATCGCCAGCGCCGCTATGGAAAAAACGATGTACCCCACTATCGCTCCTGTCGAAACCAGCCCGAGCGACATATCGTAGATATGGGCGTCGAGCGGCAGCTCACCGAAGACGCTTCGCCCCTGGGGAGCCCACTCCATGAGAGCCATCCAAAGCACGCGCGGCAAAGCAGCAAAAAGCGTAATCGACGCGATTGCCGATACGATGGAATTGCGGCAAAGCGCACTGACGGCAACCGCCAACGCCGACCACAGCATGCCCTGCAGCGCCAACGCCAGCATGGCCGGCACGAAACTCGCGAACGAAAGCCCGGCCACGAGCGGCGGAGCGAAAACGCTGACTGCGGCCAGCGTGATGAACAAGAAGGCGGCAATCGCCGCGAGCGCGAGCAGCCATACTCCCAGAAACTTGCCTAAGGTATATTCGCGCTCACGAACCGGTGCGGAAAGCAGCAGCTCAATCCGGCCGGAATCCCGCTCTCCGCTCCACACATCCATCCCCAGCAGCGCCACGAGAACCGGCAGAAAGGCCGAGGCGGAAACCGCCCAGATCGCCGTTAGCGAAACCTCGCTACCTTCCGATGCAGAAAGGTTGAAAGCGAACAGCGCCCCCGCCGCCGCGAGAAATCCGGCAAAGATGAACATCGTCGAATAACGATTGATCAGTCTACCAATCGTACGGCGCATGGTAACCCGCATCGGGCTCATCGGCATCCTCCCGCAAGCACCGCGTCTACGCGCCTGGCCACCTCGGCTCCGTCAATGCCATCGGCGCGAATATCCGCGGCAATCGTCCCGCCCTTGAGCACGAGAAAACGTTTCGCAAACGCCGCCAGGTCGGCGATTTCATGACCAGTGGCGACAACGCATGAAAACGACGCGGCGGCGGCGAGAATTGCACCGGCCCGCCGGCGAGATTCCCGATCCATACCGGCGAGAAAATCATCTAACAACAACACCCTCGGACGCAGCAGCACCGCGTCGGCCAGCGCCACGCACTTCTTCTGACCGGCCGAGAGAGGCGCAATGGGCGACTTGACGATACCAGCCAGACCGCACTCCTCGCAGGCCTCGAAAATCCGTCGGCGGATACGCTTTTCCGGCTCACCCTTCAGCCGCGCGCGGTACACAAGATACTCCTTGACAGTCATCTCCTCGTAAAGAGCTGGGGCTTCCTGCATATAGCCTAACTGCCGGCGATAACGCAGTTGATGGATAAGCGCATCCTGTCCATCGAAAACAATCCGCCCCGCATCGGGCACCGCCAGCGTGGCGAGAATGCGCAAAAGCGTCGTCTTGCCCGCGCCGTTGCCGCCGGCAACGCAAACCGTCTCGCCCGGAGCGACGGAAAACGACACGCCGCCGAGCACCCGCCGGCCTGGATACGAAAAGGAAATATCGCGCGCTTCAAGCATTCTTCAAACGGCCATGCATTTATCAAAACAAGGCTCTGACCGCGCCATCGATTCCGGACAGATCCACCACTTGGTTTTGTGTCTGCTTGAGCGTCGCCAGTTCCTTGAAGTTTGGCGGCATTTCACCGAGAACATCACCGCCAAAAGCATTGCGGCAGGTCTCCGGAAACTTGTGGGGCGTGGCAGTTGCCGCCACGACGAGGGTCCGGCCAGCCTTGGGATAGCCCAACTTGCGCGCCACCGCCGTGGCCACTGCCGTATGGGGATCGAGTACATAGCCAGTCTCGTCGCGCATACGACGCATTTCCGCCTCTGTCTCGCTGGGCGTAGCCACGCCGCCTTCGAAATCGGCGAACAGCCGCGCCTTGGCTTTCTCGCTAAGCTCATAGCGACCCTTCTCGGACAAATCGCGCATCAAAACCGCCGTTGCCGCGCAGGCCGCCTGGACATCGCCTTCCAATCCGCCATTGACGAGCCAAAGTAGCCGTTCGACATTGGAGCTTTTGCGGATGTCCATCGACGGGGAATTGGTTACGGTGAATTTGTCACCGGGATCGTAGATACCAGTGGCAACAAAGCGCGCAAGCACATCGTTCACGTTCGACGCACAGAGGAACCGACCAATCTTCGCACCGAGCATCTTCGCGTAATAGGCTGCAAGAATGTTGCCGAAATTACCGGAGGGAACCACCACGTCCACATCCCGGCCGAGTCTGGCGCTGGCGAAAATATAGTAGGCTATCTGCGGAATCAACCGACCCGTGTTGATCGAATTGGCCGATGAAAGCGCCACGCCCGCAGCGGCGGCCTCAGCATTGATAACTGGGTCGGCGAAGATCCGCTGGACCGCTGCTTGCGCATCGTCGAAATTGCCTTTAATCGCCACGGCATGCACATTGGCATCGGCCGGAGTCGTCATCTGCAGGCGCTGGATTCTCGAAGTTCCCTCGTTCGGGAAGAAAACCAGAACCTCAGTGCCGTCAACGCCAGCGAAACCCTGCATGGCGGCCGAGCCCGTGTCGCCAGAAGTAGCCGTGAGCACGAGTACGCGCCGCCCCCCGGCGGCATGCTTCATGAACACAGGCAGCATCGAAAGCGCAACGTCCTTGAACGCACCCGTCTTGCCGTGGAAAAGCTCGAGAATCTGCATCCCGCCAGCCTCAACGAGCGCAATAGGATCCTTTTCCGGGAACCGCGAAAGCAGCCGATCCACCGCCGCATCGCGAACCTGCGCGGGAAAATCGTCAAAAAGTCGCGCCAGCACCGCCGTTTCGGCATCGCGCAACGTCTTAATAGACGCCAAATCGATTGGCTCGACACCATCCATAACCGGCACGAACAACCCGCCATCTGGTGCCAGACCCATAAAGACGCTCTGCACGCCCGTCGCGGTGAGACCTTTTCTTGTGGAAACGTATTTCATCTTCTTTCCCTCAACTTTCAATCAATGATGCAATACTCTGATTCACGGCTCATTTGGAGAATAGAAACTCGACGACATCGCCATCCTGCATCTCGTACTCTTTACCTTCCGGACGCAGCGCACCAGCCGAGCGCGCGCCCGCCGTGCCGCCGTAGCGAATGTAGTCGTCGAACGAAACCACCTCCGCGCGAATAAACCCCTTCTCGAAATCGGTGTGAATTACGCCCGCACACTTCGGAGCCTTCCATCCGCGACGAAAAGTCCAGGCACGCGATTCCTTAGGACCGCTCGTGAAATAGCTCGCCAGCCCCAGCGTGCGGTAGGCGAGCGCAATCGTGCGGTCAAGCGCGCTTTCTGAAAGCCCGAAGCCCTCCAGCATCTCCTTCGCCTCATCTTCGGAAAGCCCCGCCAGCTCGGCCTCGACCTGCGCGCAGACAACCACCATCTCGCAACCCTGCTTCTCGGCATAGGCTCGCAGCGCCGCGACATGCGCACTCGCTTCGCCGGCGATGTCGTCGTCTGCGACGTTGGCGCAGTAAACGACCTTCTTGTCCGTCAAAAAATGCATATCTCGCAAGACGGACAGGATTGCATCGCCTTCAGCGCGAGGAAAACTGCGCACCGGATTGCCGTCTTCCAAATGCTTCAGCAACGCAGCGCAGGCCTCCGCCTCGGGGCGTAGCGGCGGTTTCGCCTGGGCCTCCTTCTTCACACGATCGTAACGCTTCTGCAGTTGCTCCATATCGGCGAGAATAAGCTCGGTCTCAATGACCTCGACATCCCCGATTGGATCGATCGGAGCGGACTTGTTGCCGCCTTCCTGCACATGGATGATATCGTCATTTTCAAAGCACCTGACGACATGTAGAATCGCATCGCACGCACGAATGTTGGCGAGAAACTTGTTTCCCAAACCCTCGCCTTTCGAGGCGCCCTTGACCAGACCGGCGATGTCGGTAAACTCGACCGTGGCACGGACAATTTGCGCAGGGTTGTCGATCTTCGCCAGTTCCTCCAACCGCGAATCCTTGACCTCGACTATGGAGGTGTTCGGTTCGATTGTACAGAACGGATAGTTCTCGGCCGCCGCCTGCTGCTTTTTCGTCAATGCGTTGAACAAAGTGGACTTGCCGACGTTCGGCAAACCTACGATACCTACGGACAGGCTCATTCTTTACTCTTCTCCTCCGTTTTTCCGGATTGCTCAAGATGATACTCCCAATCGGGATAGAGCGATTTCAAGGTCTTGCGGTAATAGTCCGCGTCAGTTATGCGATCATCGCGTAAGGCGTCGACATAGAGCTTTTCAAGACGGCTCGTGACGTTGGACTGCAGGGCGGACGCACGCCGTTCATTCGCCTCGCGCAACAGGCGCTGCGCCTTGGCGAGCGTACGCTGTCCCTTCGGCAGACTCTTGTCGTTCTCGGCCAGATACGGCACCTTCTCACGCTTATGGACCGTGCCGTCCTCGCCCAGGACCGTATCCTCCATGGACACCCACGCGAGGTCCTGGATCGTCTTCTCCGGCTGCAGCGCCCGTTCGCG
>CALYTX010000007.1 GCA_945487985.1 uncultured Verrucomicrobiota bacterium
TCCTTCAGCAGATTGAAATTCTGCATGTTGCGCTCACCGATCTGAATCACGTCGACATCATTGAACAGCTCGATATCCTTGAAGTCCATCAGCTCGGTGACAATCGGCAAGCCGGTTTCCCGCTTCGCAAGCGTCAACAGGCGGATCCCCTCCGCACCCATTCCCTGGAAGGCATAAGGCGATGTGCGCGGCTTGAACGCCCCGCCGCGCAGAAGCGTGGCGCCAGCGGAGCGCACCGCCTTGGCAACATCAACAATCTGCTCCTCGGATTCGACCGAGCACGGTCCGGCCACCACCGCAAAATTGCCGCCGCCGATTTTAACGCCCGAGCAGTCAATCACAGAATCGTCGGGGTGGAACTTCCGGTTCGCTGCCTTGAACGTCTCTTGGATTCGCTGCACTCTTTCCACCCCGTCCAGCGCTTCTATAAGCCCTAAATCGACATGGGCGATATCGCCCACGCAACCGACTACCGTTTCGAGTTCGCCGCGCCATACCCGCGGTTCTATATTATTTGCCGAAAGCAACGCTTGCAAGCTCGCAAGCTGACGTTCGGTAGCATCCTTCTTAAGCGTTATAATCATGGAGCAAATCTTTCTGCGGACAACACTATCCCCTCAACAATCAAATCGCGTCAACAACCGCCGCGCCCATTTCCATGCACGACGCATTGCCGCCGAGATCCATGGTGCGCATGCCTCCAGCGAGCACCCTGCCCACCGCCGCCTCAATCGCATCAGCCTCGGCGTCGAGGCGGAAACTGTGCCGGAGCATCATCGCCGCGGAAAGAATCGTGGCCAGCGGATTGGCAATGCCCTTTCCGGCGATATCCGGCGCGGAACCATGGATCGGCTCGTACATGCCAAACCCGTCCGCCCGCAACGAAGAAGACGGCAGCATGCCGATCGAGCCGGTAATCTGCGAAGCCTCGTCGGAAAGGATATCGCCAAACATGTTTTCGGTAAGGATGACATCGAACCGACTGGGCGCGCGCACCAACTGCATGGCCGCATTGTCGACATACATAAAATCCAATTCCGTCTGGGCGTACTCGTCATCATGAACGCGCTGTACAACTTCGCGCCACAGACGGCTCGTCTCGAGCACGTTGGCCTTATCGACGCAAGTTACGCGGTTCGAGCGCTGCCGGGCGCTCTCGAAGGCGACACGAGCAATCCGCTCAATCTCCATCGTCGAATACGGCATCTTGTCGAGCGCCGAAAGCCCATCCTCGGAGCGAGTATGCTCGCCGAAATACACTCCGCCGGTAAGCTCGCGCACTACCAGCAAATCGATTCCGTCGCCGACGATCTCGTCCTTGAGAGGCGAAGCGCCACGGAGCGGACTCCACACCTTGGCCGGACGCAGATTGGCGAAAAGGCCAAGCTCTTTGCGCAGGGTCAGCAACGCGCGCTTCTCGGGGCGTTGAGGGCCTGGAAGCGAATCCCACTTCGGCCCGCCCACAGCTCCGAGCAGAACCGCGTCGGCGCTCTGGCACGCCGCCAGCGTATCCTCGGGCAGACAGTCGCCGAACACGTCGTATGCGGCCCCTCCTACCAGCTTCTCGTCGAACAGAAACTCGTGACCGAACCTACCGGCGATTTTCGTCAGTACCTTTACAGCCTCGCCCACGATTTCTGGGCCGATGCCATCGCCTGCAATTACCGCTATTTTCTTCTTCATGACCTTCAATTTTCCTTGCTCTTAGTCTGCCTCGCTCGCGCACACCGACAGCGAAACGAGCTTCGCTCCATCCGACAGCCGCACCAACCGAACGCCCTGCGCGCCGCGACCGTAAATGCCAATCTCGCCAACCGGTGAGCGGACCATCTGCGCATCCGATGTGATCGAAATTATCGATTCCTTCTCGTCCACGGCGTGGGCGGCGACAATGTGTCCGTTACGGTCGGCGTTTTTAATCGCCAGAACACCCTTTCCGCCGCGATGGGTCTGCCGGTAATCGCCGAAAGCGGTCCGCTTCCCGTACCCGTTTTCCGTAGCCACCAGCAGGGTTTTGGTCTCATCGCATACATCGAGCGAAACGACGCGATCGCCCTCTTCGAGCGTAATTCCCTTCACGCCAGTGGCCGTGCGTCCCATGCGGCGAACTTCATCGGCCAAGAATTTGATGCCGATGCCACCGGCCGTAAGCATAATCACCGTATCACTCGGCTTGACGAGGCGAACCTCGACCAGTTCATCGCCCTCTTCGATATTAATCGCGCGAATACCCGACTTATTCACATTTTGATAGTCGCCGAGCAGCGTCTTTTTGACCGTACCGGCCTTCGTGGTGAAAAATACATCAATATCGCCTTCGAAGCTGCGAATCGGCAACAGCCGCAAAACCTGTTCGCCCTCCTGGAGGTTGAGCAAGTTGACAAGCGGCCGACCAAAACTCGTCCGCGGTGCTTCGGGCAGTTCCCAGGCACCGCGCACAAACAACCGGCCCGTATTGGTGAAGAACATGATTTCGTCGTGGGTTTCGGCGACGAAGACGAGCCGCAGGAAGTCCTCATCCTTGATCTGCGCCCCTCTAACGCCATGTCCGCCGCGGCGCTGTTCCCTGTATTCGCTCAAAGCAACGCGTTTGACGTAACCGCGGTTGGAAAGCGTGATGACGCAAGGCTCGTCAGGGATAAGGTCCTTAACCGAAACCTCATTCGCGTCGGCAACAATTTCGGTGCGGCGCTGGGCGTCGTCTTTCTGGCAGTAGCGCGCCTTGATATCGGCCAAATCGCCGCGGATTATCGCGTACACCTTCTCGGGATCGGCGAGAATCGCCTCGTATTCGGCGATTGCCGCCACGAGTTTAGCGAGTTCTTCCGCCAACGCCTCTCGCGCAAGCCCCACCAACTGGTAGAGGCGCATTTCGAGAATCGCGTTGACTTGCTGATCGGTGAAGGCGAAGCGTTCCTGTAAACGAGCCTTGGCCTCATCACGCGTCTTCGACGAACGGATGATCGACACAACCTCATCGAGATGATCAATCGCCAACAACAGGCCGTCGACAATATGCTTGCGCGCAAGCGCCTTGTTCAGCTCGAAGTGGGTGCGGCGAGTGATCACATCAAATCGGTGATCGGCGTAACACTTGAAGTATTCCTTGAGATTCAACACCTTCGGCCGACCGCCGACGATTGCCAGCAGATTGGCGCCGAAGGTAGTCTGAAGTTGGGTGTGCTTATAGAGATGGTTGAGCACGATTTCTCCGACGGCGTCGCGCTTAAGGTCAACGACAATGCAAATATCGTCTTCAATCAGCTTGCGCCCCTTTGGCATCGCAATGCTGTCCTTGCCGCGCTTCTTTGTATCTTTCGTATTGCCGCCGGAAAGATCGCGGATGTCGCTGACACCGTCGATCACTTTATCCTTGACCAGCTCGGCCATATGGCGGATCATTTCCGCCTTGTTAACCGCATAGGGGATTTCAGTGATGATGATTTGCTGGCGGCCGTCTTTACCGACGACCACTTCGGCCTTGCCGCGGACGGTCATTTGCCCGCGACCGAGCCTGTACATGGCATTGATGCCGTTGCGCCCGCAAATCATCGCGCCGGTCGGAAAGTCCGGCCCCTTGACGAACTGCATAAGATCGTCGATCGTGCAATCCTGGCGATGCTGCACATAGTAGTCGATACCGTCGCAGAGTTCGCCCAAATTATGCGGAGGAATGTTCGTCGCCATGCCTACGGCGATGCCCGACGATCCATTAAGCAACAAATTGGGCAACTTCGCCGGCAGCACCGCCGGTTCCTGGAGCGTCTCATCGAAATTCGGCATCATGTCGACCGTATCTTTCTCGAGATCGCCCAACAGCTCTTCCGCCACCTTTTCCATGCGAACTTCCGTGTAACGCATCGCCGCGGGCGGATCGCCGTCAATCGAACCAAAGTTACCATGCCCGTCGACGAGTTTGAGCCGCAAAGAGAAATCCTGCGCTAAACGCACGATCGTGTTGTAGACGGACGAATCGCCGTGGGGGTGATACTTACCAATCACTTCGCCGACAACGCGAGCCGACTTCACATGCTTCTTGTCGTGAGTATTGCCTAACTCGTGCATGGCGAAAAGGCAGCGCCGATGGACGGGTTTGAGACCGTCGCGCACATCCGGCAGCGCACGCCCAACGATTACGCTCATCGAATAGTCGATGTAATCGCGCGCCATCGAATCCTCGATATTGATATCCTGCAAGGCGGCAGCCGCAACTTCATTAACATTCTCGGTGCTGGTATCTCCGCCACTATTTTCCGTTTCTTCGCTCATAGCCATATTATACCATTTCTCGCGCTCGCGTGCGCGCGAGAAAGACAAATCGCGCTACCCGACCGGCCTGTCATCTTTGCCTTGAAGGCGAAATTTCGCTATACTATTTGAGAAATTGCACAAAGAACCAAATAGATTTTCGGAGTGATCATGTCAAGAGAAAACTCAATCCCCGTGGTTTTACTGGCGCTGGCACTGTTGGCGCCGATGCTGTCCGGACGTGCCGGGCTCTACGAAGACTTCCTAAATCCGCCACGCGAATACGGCGAGGTGCCGTTCTGGTGGTGGAGTGGCGATCGTCTCGACAAAGAGCGCATCGGCCGCCAGCTCGAGCAGCTTCATAGCAAGGGCGTGGCTGGCACACAAGTCAACTACTGCCATTTGCGCTCGGAAGGCTGGGTTACAATGCCTGTAGAGCCCGAGATATTTTCTGAAGAATGGTGGGATATCTTCGCTTATGCCGCGAAGAAATCCCACGAACTGGGTATGGGAATCGGGCTGTCGTGCTACACGCTCGACTGGCCGGGTCCGGACAACCTTTTCCGTCGGCTGGGCATAAACTCGCCCGAGACGCAAGGCTCCGTGCTGAAGCTCGTTGACGGCCGCCCCGTGCCCGTGCGCCAAGAGCACTCGCTCGATCCGCTCAATCCCCTCTCCGCCAAGCTCGTAATCGAGCGTTTCTTTCAGCCCTTCTTTGAACGAATGGGTGAGGAAGCCGCCGCCGCGCTTAACTTCTTTTTCCAGGACGAGTTACGTCTGTGCGGCAACGAGCGGGTGTGGAGCGACGATTTCGCCGCGGAATTCATGCGCCGCAAGGGCTATGACATAATGCCGCATTTAAAACTACTATTTAATGATGGCACCTGGAACGAACAGTCTGCGAAAATCCGCCTCGATTACAACGACGTGATGGTAGCCCTCACCGAAGAGCGTTATTTCCGTCCCATCTACAACTTCTTCGCCTCCAAAGGCAAGATCTACGCCTGCGATTCGATGACGCGCGGCAAGAACCCGTGTGAATTTGGCGACTATATGCGATGCATGCGCTGGTACACCGCGCCAGGATTCGACACTCCCGGCCGGGACGCCGACCCTGTCAAATGTAAAATGGGCTCTTCCATCGCCCATCTCTACCGACGCGAACGCGTGTGGCTCGAGGGCTATCATTCGCTCGGGTGGCAGGCCGCGCCCGAGACCATCTTCGTCTCCACCGTTCGCAACTATGCCTACGGAGCGAACCTACTCAATCTACATGGTCTATATTATTCGACCTACGGCGGTTGGTGGGAATGGGCGCCACCCTGCTACCACTTCCACCAGCCCTACTGGGCGCTGATGGAACATTTCCTCGGCTATTTCACACGCCTTTCCTTCATCCTGACGCGCGGGGCACATGTCGCAGACGTTGCAATTGTAAGTCCACAGGAGCCAGTGGTGGTAGAACCCTGGCGCGCCGGCAAATCCGTAAAGCTCGCCCATGAAACCGCAATCCGGCTCGCCGCGAAAGAGACTATTGATTGCGATTTCATCGATGCGGACTCTCTCGCCGACGCCACCGTTGCCATCGACGAACATTCGACAGTGCTTAAGGCGGCCGATGAAAATTACCGAGTTGTCGTATTGCCGGAAATGTTCGTCATGCGCGACAGCTCGCGACGTAAAATCGCCGAGTTCGAGTCCGCCGGCGGGCGGGTAGTGCGAGCCGGTTCAGCCGCCGACTTCGTCTTCCCGCAAGACATAGCGCGAGATGTCGAAGGCAATCAGGGTCTCAAGGTCTGTCATCGGCGAACGGATGAATACGACATCTATTTCCTCGTCGATTGGGACGGCAAAACGCCCATCCGTCTTCGTAGCGAGGGGGTGCTGGAGTTCTGGGATCCGTGGACGGGCGAGCGGCGACGCGAACCGCCCGCATCCGGTCCCGTTCTCGCCGTTGTCAAACGCGAGCAAGGCAAACCCCGCGCAGTCGTGTCGCCCGCACCACTGCGCACGCGCGTGTCTATTCCAATTAAGAGTCAATGGACGGTCGAATACTTGCCTACGCTCGACAATTCCGACGGCGACTACCGCCTGCCTGCAACTCGCGAACTTATCGGACCAGAAGTGACGCGGATGCTCTGGACAGAAGAAAACCGGGAACAGACGCTTGGATTCGCCCCGCAATTCTTTGAATCCGGCAGCGATGAGCCGTTTGAATTCTCATGGCGCTACGGCGTTTTCGGCAAACCCGGCGATCAAGACAACTACCATGGACTCAACCGCCGCGTTACGGGCGATTTCTTCATTCTCGGACCATACGACGTGTCGTATTTCTACGATATGAATCCGAAAGCCGGCGAGACGCCGCCGCACAAGGTGTTCCGCACGGGCGTCTATGCGCCTGCACCGACAAAGGCGAAGGTGACGGTCAGCGCCACGGCGCCATTTACGGCGGACAACAGCTCCAAGCCGCGCTGGCCGAAGCCCGTGCCCGCGAGCATCAAACTTGGCGGACGCGCCGTCCGGGATGGCGAAATCGTGGAGCTGGCTGCCGGCTATACCGGACTGGAGGTCGAATACAATGCCTTTGGCCGCGCGATGGTGGTGCTGGACGCCAGCCGGGGTGAAAAGCGCTTCCCGCCGCCGCCGCTTTCCTCTCCGTATTGCGATGAGGCAATGCCCGGACGATTGCTGTACGATCCATACTGCGGCAAACACCGCATCGGCACATTCACCGCTACCGTTCCACCGGGTACGTATGACGCGGAGGTGGAGGTCTACGGGGAGGTTCTCGAAAAGAAAATCGAGCATGGTCTCCTGACGGTCAAAACCGCTTTTGTTCCGGGGCGAATCGGCGGCGGCGCCTTCAAAAGGCCTATTCGTCTGAAAACCGTCCCGGCGGCGGATTCTCTTGGTGACTGGGCGCGGTATGAAGGTTTGCGCACTTATTCTGGCGGTGCTCGATACACAACCAAATTCACCTTCGCGCCGGCCGAGCCGTTCGACCGCGCAGTTCTTTCGCTCGGCAAAGTCGGCTGCGTGGCGGCTGTACGCATCAACGGCGGCAAAGAGCATGTGCTGATGACCTCGCCGTGGGAAACCGAACTTGCCGCGGACGAGCTTCGCGACGGCGAAAACGAACTTGAAATCACCGTCTACAACACGCTCAACAACTATCATCAGACGACACCTTCGCGATACAAGACTAATACCGACAAGGCACCGTCGGGGTTGCTCGGCCCGGTGACGATAAAACTGCTGCGATAGAATTCCGCCGCGCGACTATTTGCTCGCAGCGAACGCCTGCTCGAGATCGGCGATTATATCTGCGGAGGATTCCAACCCGCAACTAAAGCGGACGAGATCGGGCGGAATCCCAGCCTCGCGCAACTGTTCGTCGGTCATCTGGCGATGGGTGTGGGAGGCCGGATGCAGAACGCAACTGCGAGCATCAGCGACATGCGTGACGATCTCGATCATCTTGAGCGCGTCCATGAACCGAACACTCCGCTCGCGTCCGCCCGCCAAGCCGAACGTAAGCACGCCGCAAGGCAGTCCGCCCGCGAACTGCTTGTGGGCAAGCGCATAGTATTTGGAATCTTCAAGGCCCGCGTAGTTAACCCAGGCGACATCGCCGCCTAAACGCGTCTGAAGGTATTTCGCCACCGCCAGCGCGTTTTCAGCGTGCCGGCGGATGCGCAGATGCAGACTTTCAAGCCCGAGATTGAGGATGAATGCGTTGAACGGAGAAGGAATAGCACCGTAGTCGCGCATCAGTTGAGCCGTTGCCTTGGTGATGTAGGCGGCCTTGCCGAAGGCCTTGGTGTAGCTTAAGCCATGGTAGCTCGGGTCGGGCGCGACCAGCCCCGCAAAACGTTCGGGGTATTTCTCCCAGTCAAAATTGCCGCTGTCGACGATGCAGCCGCCGACTTGTGCGGCGTGCCCATCCATATACTTAGTGGTGGAATGCGTAACGATATCGGCGCCGAACTCGATTGGACGGCACAAGACCGGCGTCGGAAAAGTATTGTCGACAATGAGCGGCACTCCCGCTTCGTGGGCGACGGCGGCAAACTTGCCGATATCGAGCACTGCGCCGGACGGATTGGCGACCGTCTCGCCGAAAATACATTTCGTATTGGGCTTCACGACCGCGGCGATCGTCTGCGCGTCGGCATCGGGATCGACAAAGTCGGTCTCGATGCCGAGCTTCTTGAGACTGGCCGCCAGCAAATTAAACGTTCCGCCGTAGATTTGAGCGCTGGCAATCACATGATCGCCGGCGTTGGCTAAGTTCAAAATGGCAAAAGTATTCGCTGCCTGACCCGAGCTCGTCAGCATCGCGGCCACGCCCCCTTCAAGCGCGGCGATTTTGCCGGCGACGGCGTCGTTCGTTGGATTGGCCAGGCGCGTGTAGAAATAGCCCGCAGCCTTTAAATCGAAAAGATCCGCCATCTGCTGAGTGGTTTCGTAACGGAATGTGGTCGATTGGACAATAGGCGGCTGCCGCGGCTCGCCGCGTTTCGGTTGCCAACCACCCTGTACGCACAATGTATCGATAGTCATCGCTATTCCTCGCCTTTACCCGGCGGCAATCGCTTATTGGTTTCGCCCGAGAACATATCTCGCCGCGAGCCTTGCGCGTCAGCCGCCTTCATCGGTAGACAATCATTATACCACATATCTAGAAATCGGCGGCGATATCGTTCGCTTGGAAGCTGGCGCGTCAGCAACCAATCACTGCGGACATTTCCGCCTCGAAACGGTCTGGGCCAAATCGCACTGCCGCCGCGCGGCACGCATCCGCCGACCAGCGGCGCGACTCAAATTCCTCAATCGCCCCACAAAGTGCGTCCGCCGTCTGGCTGTGAAAGAAAAGTCCGGTTTCTCCGGGGCGGACGGTTTCCATCGCTCCGCCCACGCCATAGGCGATAACCGGCGTGCCTGCGGCCTGCGCTTCCACGGGCACGATGCCGAAATCCTCCACGCCAGGGAAAATGAGTGCGCGGGCGCTTCCGTAGAGTGCTTTCAATTCCGTATCGCCGATACGTCCCAGGAAAGAAACCTGCGCGTTATCCGCATATTCCCTTTCGAGTTTTGTGCGCATCTCGCCGTCGCCGGCGACAACGATCTTCCGTCCCATCTTCAAACAGGCAGACAGGGCAATATCGGCCCGTTTGTAGGTGACAAGCTCGCCGGCAACGAGATAAAAATCTTTCTTCTCGTACTCGCCGCGGAAGAATTCCACGTCGACCGGCGGATGCACAACCGTAGATTCCCGGCCGTAGATTCGCCGGATGCGCTCGGCAACAAAACGCGAATTGGCCACAAATGAATCCACCGATTCGGCGCTTTTAAGATCTTCGCGCCGCAGACGCTCCGTCCACAATTTCATCGCCAAGCGACCGGCGAACGAGGCCGCGGCGTAGTATTCATCGTGCATATCCCACACATAGCGCATTGGCGTGTGGCAATAGCAGACATGCCTTTGGCCGGGACGCTTGACGATACCTTTGACTGGGCCAGACTCGCTGGAAACTATCAGGTCGTATTTCGACAAATCGAACCGGCGGCTCGCACACGGCATCAACGGCAGGAAAATCTGCGGATGAGCCCTGCCGCAAGGCAGATGCGCAATAAAACTCTCGATGACACGATGCCCCCGCCAGCGCGAATCCTCCGGCGGAAAATCGCGCATGCTACTTGCGAAAGCATGGGTGAAGATATCGGCCCGGGGCAGCATCTTCGCCAACGCGGCGAGGACTTTCTCGCCGCCGCGCATGTTCGTAAGCCAATAATGCAATAACGCCGTGTTCACCGCCTGATTACTGGAGGCTTTCAATGTCCGCAGCTGCAACCATTGCCGTGATTGTGGCTGCCGTGGTCTTTGCCGCAATGGCAGCCGTCCGAATCGACTTGCTTGTATTCGATTGTCGCGGCCGCGCGCAAATCGGCAACGAAGGCATCCATCGCCTGGCCGCGAGCATTGTGGCGCAGCAGATCTTTAATCTGGTCGTGAACATCAACGAGGGTTTGCGCGCCGCCAGACTTTTCGTCCGCCTTGTAGACGATATGATAACCGAACTGCGTAGCAACGACACCAGAAACCTCGCCCTTCTTCAAAGAGAAGGCGCACTTGTCAAATTCCGGCACCATCATCCCAGAGCCGAACCATCCCAGCGACCCGCCCTCGCGTCCGGACGGACAATCCGAGTGTTTCTTCGCCTCCTCTGCGAAATCGCCGCCGTTGACGATGCGCTCGCGGATCTCGCGGATTTTCGTCAGCGCTGCGTCCTTCTTCTCTGGAAGATCATCCTCGTCGACCTTCACGAGAATATGCTGGCACAAAACCTGCGGCTGAACGACATATTCGCTTTTATGCTCTTCGTAAAAACTGGCGACCTCTTCTTCGGTCGGATCGTCAATATGCGCACAAGCCTGATTAACCAGCATATTCACGCGTACGCCCTTCTCGAGTTCTTTGCGGAATTGCTCCTCGCTTACGCCCTGCGCCGAAAGCGCCTTGCGGTAGTTTTCCTCGCCGCCGACCTGTTCACAGACTTTAGCCACTTCCGCATCGATATCCGCGCCAGACACCGGTAAATCAAGCTTTGCGGCTCGCATGAGCAGCAATTTCGCGCCAATCGCCTGTTCAAGCGCCTTTTCCTGCAGCTTGGGAAGATTCGCCTTGATCTTGTCAATGCCCATGCCGTGGCTCGCATAGAACCGCACCAGCCGGTCGAGTTCGAAGTTGATCGCCTCTGAGCCGATTGGCTCGCCGTTGACTACTGCTGTTTTCATCCTTGCATCCTTCATTCGCGCCATTGCTGGCTTTTCATTCATGTTCTATAAAATGTCCCCACCATCTTCAAAATAGAGCGTCCGCGATGCTACAGTCCAGCAAAGGGATTGCAGTTGAATACGCCT
This sequence comes from uncultured Verrucomicrobiota bacterium, assembly GCA_945487985.1. Classification (GTDB taxonomy): domain Bacteria; phylum Verrucomicrobiota; class Kiritimatiellia; order RFP12; family UBA1067; genus UBA1067. The sequence continues at coordinate 11,176 of CALYTX010000007.1, forward strand.
TTACCCGAAGATGGACCGAAAGAAGTTCGCGGCGCGCTTCGCCGCGGCGCGGAGGTTCCGCCGGGAACGGCGCCGACAACGGGTTTGGTCTTGGCCGAAAGCGAAATGCGCCCACGAGCGCGATCGACGCCGATGACTGTCACCTGAAGGCGGTCTCCTGCCTTGACGACGCTTGCTGGGTCGGTGACATAATTATCCGACAGCTCAGAGAGATGAACGAGACCATCTTGATGGACGCCGATGTCGACGAACGCGCCGAAGGCAGTCACGTTGGTAACGATACCTTCGAGCTTCATCCCCTCCTTCACATCCTCGATTTTGGTAACGTCATCCCTGAACTTCGGCGGTTCAAAGACCGCACGCGGATCGCGTCCGGGTTTCACGAGTTCATTCACAATGTCGCGCAACGTCGGCTCGCCGACTTCATTCGTGATGTACTTGCGCACATCGATCTTCTTCGCCGCGAGCGAATTCCCAACGAGGTCGCTCACGGACATCCCGAGGTCGCTCGCCATCTGGCCGACGAGCGCATAGCGTTCGGGATGCACGGCGGATGCATCGAGCGGATTCGCCGCGCCGCGGATGCGCAGGAAGCCTGCACATTGTTCAAACGCCTTCGCGCCGAGCCCCTTCACATTCTTCAGCTCCTCGCGGCTTGCGAACTTGCCATGCTCGTTGCGGTACGCGACAATAGCTTTCGCGAGGGATGCGCTCACGCCAGAGACGCGCTCCAGAAGCGGCGCGGATGCTGTATTGAGCTCTACGCCCACACCATTCACGCAACTCACAACCACTTCGTCGAGCTTCGCGCCGAGGAGCGGCTGGTGGACGTCGTGTTGGTACTGGCCGACACCAATCGCCTTCGGGTCGACTTTCACCAGTTCGGCGAGCGGATCCTGCAGCCGGCGGCCGATCGAAATGGCGCCGCGCACGGTTAGATCGAGTTCGGGGAACTCCTGACGCGCTATTTCAGAGGCGGAGTAGACCGAGGCGCCCGCTTCCGATACGCTAACCACCATTGGCGAGGGAATCTCGGGATGCTGTTCGTGGAGACGTTTCACCGTCTGGCGGCAGAAGGCCTCGGTTTCACGTCCCGCCGTGCCGTTGCCAACGGCAATCGCCTCAGGGCGGTACTTGTTGATGATAAGGGCAATCGTCTTTGCCGATTCGTCCGGCTTCTGCTGCGGGAAGATAACCGTCTTGCCAAGATACTTGCCTGTCGCATCCATCATCGCCACCTTGCAGCCCGTGCGGATGCCGGGGTCAATCGCAAGAACGGCTTTCTCGCCAAGCGGCGAGGCAAGCAGCAGGTGGCGGAGATTTTCCGCAAACACTTCGACGGCCGCACGATCGGCCTCCATCTTCTTTTCGAACGTAACATCGATTTCACAACTCGGCGCCAGCAGACGTTTATAGGCGTCCTCGGCCGCAAGTTTGATTTGCGCCGCGCTCTCGACCGTATCGCTCGCTCCCTTGCGGACACTGTTGATTAGGTCAAGCATATCTTCGAGAACCGGCTCCTTGTCGAGCTCAAGCTTGACCCACAGAACCTTTTCCGCCTGCCCGCGACGGATTGCGAGGTAGCGGTGGGACGGAATCGTGGCAATCGACTCGCTGAAATCGTAATACTGCTCGAACTTGGTCGGTTCCGTCGGCTTAGGGAGAACGACTTCGCTCTTCACGACAGATCGCGTTGCAAAAGCGCGGCGGACGCAACCACGCACCTCGGCGATGTCGGCGATGCGCTCGGCGAGGATATCGCGCGCATACTGCAAGTCTTCAGCGGAACCTTCGAACGGCGCGCCGCTCCAAATTGCATCCGCAAGCGGCTCAAAGCCCTTTTCCTTTGCTACTTGCGCACGCGTGCGGCGCTTCGGCTTGTAAGGCTGGTAAAGATCCTCAAGGGTGCTTTTCTGGTAGCAACCGCGGATTTTCGCCTCGAGGTCGGGCGTGAGCTTCTCCTGGTCTGCGATGGACTTCAGGATAGTCTGCTTGCGAGTCTCAAGTTCATTATAGTAGGCGAGGCGTTCCTGAATCTTGCCAATCTGAACCTCGTCGAGATTGCCATGCGCCTCCTTGCGGTAGCGCGCGATGAATGGAACGGTGGAACCTTCGCCAAGAAGTTTTTCGACGGCCGCAATCTGATGGGCGCCAATGCCCAATTCGGTCGTCATGCGGGAGAGAATTTCAGTTGTCATGGAGAAAATTGAAAGGTTGTAAGATTGGAAAGTTGCCTCACTGGCAATCGCTACGCCGGACAACCCCTTCGCGCGGCTCGCGCTCGGGCGGAATCGTCAGCGGCGCGAGCGGCGCTTCATCTGCAGGCACAGACTTCCAACAAGCGCTATAGATCGGCAGATTCTGGGCGCGGAACATCGTCTCGAATTCGGTCCAAACCGCCTTCGGACGCGCCATCGGCAAGGTGCGGACGAAGCGAGGGTCCGCGGCGAAACCGGCGCAGACTTCTTCGAAATACTCCTGGTGGTCGGTCGCGAATTCAATCTTCCCGCCGATTTCCATCCGCTTCCAAAGCGCCGCGCGGAAAATCGGACCGAACAGGCGGTGCGAATGGTGCTTCTTCTTCGGCCAGGGATCGGGGAAGAAAACATACACCCGGCGCGCACGATGCGCGGGTAGCAGGTAGTGGAAGGCATATAGCGCCTCCAGCCGCAGAATGCGCACGTTGCCCAAACCGCCGCGAACGCATTTGCCGGCGAAAAGGCGCACTCGCTCGAGCATGCGCTCGATTCCGAGAAAATCGCATTCTGGGTGTTCCTTTGCGCGTAGCGCCAGGAACTTTCCCTTGCCGCAGCCAACTTCGATTTCGAGCGGACGCTCAGGATCAAACTCAAGCGGTTTGCACGGATCGACAATATGTAAAACCGGATCAATCATCGGAAAAGCAATTGAAAAAGCAGATGGTTAATGGCCAGCGAATAAAGATTGGCTATGAAATCGTCCACTACTATCCCGCGTCCGCCAGGAATCGCCTGCAGGCTGCGCGCCGGCGGCGGCTTGACGATATCGACGACACGAACAACCACAAAGAAGACGATAATCGACCACCACGGCAATTCTCCGAGCGGTATGCCGGCCACGGCGAGAGGGAAAAGCATCCACTCGTCGGCGGTGATGCGCCCATCATCCTTAACCCCCAGCATGCGTTCAGCCACTTCGCAGAACGGAATCGCTAAAATGGCCAGCGTCGTGCACGCCGGAATCTGCAGCCAAAGCGGCAGTCGTGTAGTTGCATACGCGAGCGCCACCCCGGGAAGGCTGCCGAAAGTGCCGGGAGCGAACGGCGCAACCAATGAAACGCCAAAGCCGGTGGCGACGAAAAGGCAGAATTTTTCAATGAATGTCCAAGCAGTGTTCACGGGCGCATATTATACCAAATTCGCCGACGCGGGGCTTCGATACGGAACGCTACCTCGCGTTTCCAATACGCTACGCAAGCAGCGAGGGAGCGGACATTCCCAGCAGGGAAAACGCCTTGCGAGTGGCCACGCGCCCCTTCGGCGTACGCTCCAGATAGCCTTCCATGATCAAAAACGGCTCGTAGGCCTCCTCGACCGTATCGGCCTGTTCGCCGACGGAGACGGCGATTGTGGAAAGCCCCACCGGCCCGCCGCCAAATTTGCCGCAGATGTTCTCGAGGATCCGCCGATCCATATCGTCGAGTCCATTGGGATCGATCTCCAGCAATCCGAGCGATGCTTTTGCCACCTCGCCGGTAATGAAGTTGCCGGCCTTCAGCTGGGCGTAATCGCGCACCCGACGCAGCAAGTTATTGGCAATCCGCGGCGTTCCGCGGCTACGGCGGGCAATTTCGAGGGCACCCTCCGCGTCAATGTCGACCGCAAGCTTCACCGCGCTGCGGCGGACGATTTCCGCCAGCTCTGCCGGCTGATAATAATCGAGCCGGTTGACGAGTCCGAATCGCGCCCGCAGCGGCGCGGCAATCAGGCCGATTCTCGTCGTGGCTCCCACCAGTGTGAATCGCGGCAGCTCCAGCCTGACCGAACGCGCGTTGGGCCCCTGATCGATCATAATGTCGATGGCGTAGTCTTCCATCGCGCTGTAAAGATACTCCTCCACCGTCTTGGCCATGCGATGGATTTCGTCGATGAAGACGATATCGCCAGGCTCGAGCGAAGTAAGCAACCCCGCCAAATCGCCGGGCTTGGCGACAACTGGACCGGAAGTTGTTTTCACATTCACGCCCATAGCCTCGCCAAGAATGTAGGAAAGCGTAGTCTTACCAAGCCCCGGAGGGCCGGAGAACAGCACGTGGTCAAGCGATTCGCCGCGTGCCTTCGCAGCCTCGACGGCGAGCATCAACCGGTCGCGCACCTTGCTCTGGCCGACAAATCCGGAGAAATCAAGCGGACGCAGCTTGTTGTCAAAAGCCGTGGATCGGTTCAGCGCCTCGCTCTGCCGTTCGCCCTGCATTGTTCAGCCTATCTTCAGACCAGTCGCCTCATCAAACCCAAGCGCGATATTCATATTCTGGATGGCCGCGCCCGAAGCTCCTTTGCCAAGATTGTCAAAGCGGGCCACGAGCACCAGCCTCTCGCCGTTGCCGCAAACGGAAATTTCCATATCGTCCCGGCCGGCAAACGCGGCCGACGAGAGAAAACCGTCTTCGCCGGGAGCGGCAACGTACTTGACGAGCCCTCCCGCATAGCAATCGCGGTAGCACTCGCGCACCGCTTCGATTCCTCCCCGCAGCTGGTCGGCGAAAAGCGGAACGGTAACTTCCATGCCGCTGTGATGAGGCACCACGACCGGTGAAAAGACGGGGCTGTGGGCAAGCCGGCATATTTTCGCCATCTCTGGCAAATGCTTGTGGTTCTGTCCGAGCGCATACTGTCTGCCGCCAAGATAAAGCGGGGACGTGGCGTGCTCGTAATCCTCAATCATCTTCTTGCCGCCGCCGGAATAACCGGTCAACGAAAAGGCGCTCAGCCGTTCGTCGGGGGAAAGGATGCCGGCGGCCACGAGCGGCTCGACCAGCGCGATGAATCCAGACGCATGACAACCCGGATTGGCAATGCGCTTGGCGGCGGCGATCTGCTGGCGGCGCGCGGCCAATTCGGGAAATCCGTATACCCAACCTTCAGCCGTACGATGTGCAGTGGAAGTGTCGATAATCACCGTGCTCGTCTGCCCGACCGCAGCCACAATCTCGCGTGCGGCCTCATCGGGAAGGCACAGAATTGCGGCGTCCGCCGATTCAATGGCCACCTTGCGGGCAGCAGGATCCTTGCGTACGGCATCGTCGAGAACGACCAGTTCGACATCGCCGCGACCGGCGAGTCGTTCGCGGATGCGCAGACCGGTAGTGCCGGCCGAACCATCGATAAAGACCTTCTTCATAGTGTCGGTTTGCTCGTTTTAGGAATGCTACTCGTCATCGACGTAATCCTCGGAGTCCAGCATACTGTCGATGGATTCGGATGACTCGCGGACTTTCCCTTCGGCGATCTTGGCGGCCCCATCCGCGTCCTCTGGCTTGTAGCCGTAGCCATAACCATAGCCATAGCGCTGGCGATTGGCAGGACAGAACGCCGCCGCGGAGGACACTTCCACATCGTTAACGATCACCCCGAGAATGTTCGCGCCCGCTTCCGTCAAGCTGCGCGAGCAATACTGAATAGGCTTGAAATGAGTCCTGTCTGGGCAACACATGATTATGACGGAATCCGCCTGCGTAGCCAATGAAACCACATCGCCCACGATTCCATAGGGAGGTGAATCGATAATCACGCGATCGTAGTGCGATTTCGCCCAGTTGAAGAAATCCGCAACAATGCTCGTACCGAAGATAGTGGCTGGCGAAACCCCGTCGGGCGGCAACGAGCAGATGACATCAAGCCCCTTCACCGGCGAGCTGTTGGTCAACGCCGAGAAATCGGGAACCTTGCCGCCCGCGTGCTGTAGCGTGTGGGAGAAGCTGCGTTCAGGGGTAAGCTCTATACCCCACACGCGGGCAAGCCGCGGCCGACGCATATCGAAATCGACATGCAACACGCGTCTACCCGTTTGGGCGTAGGCAATGGCGATTGAGGTTGAAGTAATCGTTTTGCCTTCGCCGGGCTGGGTGGAGATTACCAAAATACAGTGTGTTAGCGCCTCGTAGCGCGGCGAATCGAGCAGATTGCGCAGACCAGCAACAGATTCAGAGAACTGCGAATACTTATCTTCGACAAGAAATTTTGCCACTTGTTCGCGCCGTTTGCGGCGAACGTGCGGCAACACCGCCAGCACCTTGAGCGCCAATCGTCCCTCGATATCGGAAAGGTTGACGACCGTATCCTCAAGATTGTCCAGAACGAGCACAAACAACAGGCCGAGCGCCAGCGCAAGCACTGTACCGATGCCGAAAATGAGAATCGGCTTAGGCAGTACCGGCTCTAACGAAGCTTTCGCTTCACGGCCGATTGTGATTATCTCGTTGTTCGACTCAGCCTCAAGCCGGGCCTTGTTCTCATCGCTGTTGAGCCCGCGCAGAATCTCGTTGGCGGCCTTGTAGTCGTCTTCGAGAATCCCGAGCGATGATTCCGCCAGCACGATTCGCTGTTCGAGGGCGGCCAGTTCGCTCTTAAGATCTTCGCGCTTCTGCTTAAGATTCACCAGCTGGTTGCGCACCACAGTAAGCGTGGAACGCCCCGTCTGCAACGCGCGCTCAGTCGCGTCGAGGAAGCGCTTCTTCGCCATTTCGAGTTCCTTGGCCTTGGCCACCACCTCGGGGTGGTTGTCGGTATAGGAAAGCTGGAGTTTGGCATGCTCTCCGGAGGCATCGAGGAACGAGCGGTATTCGGCGGCGATTTCCTGTGCGCGCTGCGCACCGGTAGGCAGCGAGCCGAATGTCTCAGGATTTTTCTGCACGGCGGAAAGCGCCTTTTCCCATTCGACGAGCTGCGTTTCCTCGGTCTCGAGGGAAAGGATGTCGGCGGTAGTCTTCGAAAGCGACTGCTGTGTGGTATCGCGCGACGAACGCAACTGGTCGATCTTGTGGGTGGTGCGGAAATCGACGAGCTGCTTAGCCAAGGTATCGACCTCGCGACGCTTCTTTTCGGCCTGGGCGTGGATGCGGCTTACGAACTTGTCGCAACGCACGCGATTGAGCTCATCGGTATAGCTTTCAATCGCCGAGGCATAGGCGTTTGCGAGCGCGGCGGCGATTTTCGGATCGTGAGAGCGCACCGAGATGGTGATATTGCGCGAATTGCGTTGAAGTTCAATCTTCGAGTCGACGAGCGAAGCAATAAGCTCCTCGTCGGTGACGGACGAGGTCGCATGCTCGGAGCGGTATTCGCCGATAATCATCGTCACAATCTTGTCGGAGCGCCAGTCGGGAACGCGCGTATTGAAGATTTCGGCGT